>NZ_JASOKQ010000028.1:0-27685 GCF_030216265.1 Corynebacterium sp. UMB0012 | reverse complement strand
GCAATATCGAAATCAGACCCTTGAAGCCCTAACCGCCTAGAATTAAACCAGTCCAACTTTCGGGGGCCAGTTCACAAAGGCCGTGGGAGGCGGCTTTGGCGTATCTTATTTGCCCTACGTGCGATAATGGGCGGCGTGAGTACCCAAGCTGATACCTATGCCGTCATTACCACCACTGGGCCGGACAAGCCCGGGGTCTCGGCGGCCTTCTTCCGCGTGTTGGCGTCTTATAGCGCCGCGCTTGTCGACGTCGAACAGGCCATCTTTTCCGGCCGCATCACCCTCGCTGCCCATACCCGCATTCCCCGTACGCGCGCCGAGCAGATTGAACAAGGTTTGCGCAATACCTTGAGCATCTACGGGCAGCAGGTATCCGTGGACGTGCGGGAGGAGGAATCTAACGCACGAGCTCGCTCCACGCATGCGGTGGTCCTCATGGGAACGGAAGTAACCGCTCACCACGTAGAGGAGGTCGCCCGCGTATTGGCTAACTTTGATGCCAATATCGATCGCATCCGCGGGCTTTCCACTTCTCCGCTGACCGGGCTGGAGCTTTCCTTGTCCCTTGATGGTTCCGCGGCACCTGTACGCCAGGCGCTGGCAGAGCTCGCACAGCAAATTGGCATCGATATTGCCATCGAGCCGGCGGGTCTGGGCCGGCGCTCCAAGCGCCTCGTCTGCTTCGACTGCGACAGCACCCTCATTCAAGGCGAGGTCATCGAGATGCTGGCCGCGCACGCCGGCAAGGAGGAAGAGGTTGCCGCCATCACGGCCCGGGCTATGCGCGGCGAATTGGACTTTGAGGAGTCCCTGCGCGAGCGCGTGGCCGTTTTGGCCGGCCTGGATGCTTCCATCATTGATGAGGTAGCCCGCGAGATTCAGCTGACCCCCGGTGCCCGCGAGACTATTGCCACGCTCAACCGCATCGGTTATCGCACCGCTGTGGTCTCGGGCGGGTTCATTCAAGTCCTGGAGGGACTAGCCGCAGAAATGCAACTAGATTACGTCCGCGCCAATACCTTGGAAATCGCCGATGGCAAGCTCACCGGCCGCGTAACCGGCAAGGTGGTTGACCGCAAGGCCAAGGAGGAATTCCTGCGGGAATTCGCCGCAGATTCCGGGGTAGGCATGCGCCAGACGGTCGCCGTGGGCGATGGTGCCAATGACATCGATATGATTACCGCCGCGGGACTGGGCATCGCCTTTAACGCTAAGCCGGCGCTGCAAGAAGTGGCGGATACCTCGGTAAATCACCGGCGGCTGGATGAAGTACTACAGATTTTGGGAATCCCGGCCGAGGAAGTTGTGCGTGGATAAGTTTGAAATCGCCCACCAGCGCTTGGTAGAAGCTTGTGACTCGCGCTCGTGGCGCGATGACCCAGAAAACCCTGACGAGCCCTCCACCATCCAAGCGATGCAGATTGCGCTTAACCTGCCAAAGCAGGAGCCGCCGGCGCGCACGGAGGTGCTGGAGGCGGCCGCCAGCGCCGTTGTGGCCGTGTGCTTGGACGAGCGCGCGGGGGAGGACGGGGCCTTCGCCCACGCCCTGGGCCAGTGGTACGGCCACCGCATCCGCAAGATCGCCCGCCGGGCCCGCAATAAGGCCTGGCGCGATGTGCAGAGCCTGCCCGGCGTGACCGTGGCGGACCGTGCCCGGGCCTTTGCGCCTTCGGCCGTGGGGGAGGTGGATCCGCTCATCAGCAAGCTGCAAATCGGTCACACTGACCTTGCCTATGATGAGCCAGGAGCCCCGCTTGGCGACGCCCCCGTCATCTACGTCGACCGCAGCCTCGACATGTCTGCGGGCAAGGCCGCAGCGCAGGTGGGCCACGGTTCGATGATGCTCGCCGCGGCGATGTCGGAGGAGGAGGCTCGTGCTTGGGCCGACACCGGTTTTAAGCTTTCGGTGCGCGAGGTGTCTGGCGAAGATTTTCGCACGGCCTGCGCGCAGGACGGCGCCGTGGTCATCGTGGACGCCGGGTTCACGGAGATTGCGCCCGACTCGGCTACCGTGTGCGCCCTGCGGCGACTAATCGCTTAAGCGCGCCGCGCACCGTATCCGGGTCGGTGGTTTGCCAAAAGCGCGGCATGGAGGCCTTGAGGAAGCTGCCGTAGCGCTTATACTCCAAGCGGTTATCGAGCACGGCCACCACTCCGCGGTCGGTCACGTGGCGCAGCAGGCGGCCTGCGCCCTGTGCCATGAGCAAGGCGGCGTGGTTGGCGGAAACCTCCATGAACCCGGAGCGGCCCGCAGCATCGGCTGCCTGGGCGCGCGCCTGCATCAGGGGATCGTCCGGCCGGGGGAACGGAATGCGGTCGATGATGACCAGCGAACAGGCCGGCCCCGGCACGTCCACGCCTTGCCACAGGGTAAGCGTGCCGAAGAGGCAGGAGTTTTCCTTCTGGGAGAACTTCTCTACCAGTGCGCCGATGGAATCCTCGCCTTGCACGAAAAGGTCAAAGGGGATGCGCGGCTTGAGGGCGGTAGCCGCCTCTTCTGCCGCGCGGCGGGCGGAGAACAGGCCAAGCGTGCGCCCGCCGGCGGCCATAATGAGCTCATAGATCTCATCGATGGTTTCTTTGGGCAGGCCATCGCGGCCCGGCGCGGGCAGGTGCTTGGCGGTGTACAGGATGCCGGATTTGGCTGGGTCGAAAGGCGTGCCCGCGTCCAAGGTGTCGTAGGTGCCGCTCGGCATGCCCCACTGGGCGGCCATGGCATCGAAGCGTCCACCGAGGGCGAGGGTGGCCGAGGTCAACACCACCGTTTGCTCCCCAAAGAGGTTCTCGCGCAGCATGTGGGCGATGGATAGGGGAGCCACGGCGAGGGTCTCGGCGTCGCTGCGCGGATCGCGCTCGAGCCAGACGACGTCGTCTTGCTTGGCCGGGTCATCGGTGGCGAAAACCTCCAGCATGCGCGCCACGGCCTGCGCGAGGTCGGAGAGGTGGTTGCTCAAGTTTTGGCGCTCGGCGTTTTTCTCCGGATCGTCGGTGGCTTCGCCTTCTGGTGCGCGAGAAATGAGGGACTTAACGCGCAGGAATTCGTCGGCAAGCGCGCGCAGGTGGCCCTGTGAGGTTTCATCTAAGTCGGTCCAACGGCCTGGCTCTTGGATTTTCATCAGGTCATCAAATTCCTCGGCCAAGTCCGAGAGGTTGCCGGCATTACCCAGCGACTTCGCGCGGTTGGCGGCCATCTTGATGGCGCGGGTAGTAATCTCCGCGGTAGAAACGGAGGTGATGCGGCCGTCGAGCTCGTGGGCCTCATCGATAATGGCGACGTCGTGCTCAGGCAAGATATTTGCCTCAGAAACCGCGTCGATGGCGAGCATGGCGTGGTTGGTGACCACGATGTCGACGTCGGCAGCCGCCCTGCGAGCCTCTTCCGCAAAGCAATCCGGCCCGTGCGGGCAGCGCGAAGCGCCCAAGCACTCGTTGGAGGTTACCGATACCGCCCGCCACACCACGTCCGGCACGCCCGGCTCTAGATCATCGCGGTCACCAGTGTCAGTTTCCTGCGCCCACTCGTGGATACGGCGCACGGCCTTGCCGCGGTGGGAGATCTCGGATTCGTCGATAAGTGCTTCCGGATCATCCGGGGTAGCCGCAATCTTATTCATGCACAGGTAGTTATTGCGGCCCTTCATGATGGCGAAGGTGGGCGTACGCTCCATGACAGGGGCGAGCGCCTCAGTAAGCCGCGGCAGATCGCGCTCCACCAGCTGGCGCTGCAAGGCTAGGGTAGCGGTAGAGACGATGACGGTGGACCCCGAGTTCATCGCATGCCGGATAGCCGGGACCAAGTAGGCCAAGGATTTACCGGTACCGGTACCGGCCTGCACTGCCAGGTGGCGCTCCTTTTCGAGCGCAGCCGAGACGGCGGTGGCCATGCGCACCTGGCCTTCGCGCCGGCTGCCGCCCAGCGCGTCAACGGCCTTGCCCAGCAGCGTTTCCGTGTCGAGGTTTAGGGGCTCATCTGCGTGCTCACTCACCCCACACAGTCTAGCGGCCTACTTTTTAAAGCCCACCATCCGCGTGGGTACGGCCGCCTCATCGCGCGAGAGCGCCAGGCCTTCCCATGGCAGGGTCTTGCGGGCCTGATCCAGATACTCGCGGGAGGCATGCAGATCCGGCAGTCCGTCGACGATGTGGCCATCGCGCATGAGCGGAATGGTCATCTCGCGGGTATCGAGCTGGCCGGTATCCGGCGCCGGTGCCTCAAAGGGGTAGACGATTTCCTCCACGGCGACGCCGGAGGAACGGTAGGTGCGTAGCGCGCGCTTGGCACCGCCGACGGATTGCTTGGAAGTAGAGCGCTTGGCCACTGGGATGCCATCTACCTCCACTACCTTGTAGACCATGCCGGCTGTAGGCGCGCCGGAGCCGGTGACCACGGACGTGCCGACGCCGTAGACATCGACCGGATCGCCGCGCAGGCCGGCAATGGCGAACTCGTCGAGGTCAGAGGAGACCACGATATTGGTATTGTGGTTGCCCAAATCATCCAGCTGCTTGCGCACGCGGCGGGTAACCGCACCAAGGTCACCGGAATCGATGCGGACCCCACCTAGCTGCGGGCCACCTACCTTCACTGCGGTCTCGACGCCCTTTGTGATGTCATAGGTATCGACCAACAGAGTGGTGTCTACGCCAAGGGTGTCGATCTGGGAGCGGAAGGCGGCCTCTTCGTTCGGGGTGCCATCCGGGTTGGTATGCGCCAAGGTCCAGGAGTGGGCGGCAGTGCCGGAGACCGGAATGCCGTAGCGGTAGCCTGCCTCCAGGTTGGAGGTGGCATCGAACCCGGCCAGGTAGGCCGCGCGGGCGGAGGTTACCGCCGCATACTCGTGAGTGCGGCGCGATCCCATCTCGATGATGGGCCGGCCGTCGGCCGCCGTGACCATGCGGGAAGCGGCCGAAGCCACTGCGGAATCGGCGTTCATGATGGACAAGATGACGGTCTCCAAAACCAAGCACTCCCCAAAGGTGCCGCGCACCGTCAGGATGGGGGAGTTGGGGAAATAAAGCTCGCCCTCGCGGTAACCGTCAATCTGCCCGGAGAAGCGATAGTGGCGCAGGTACTCCTTAGTCTGCTCATCCAGGAAGTCCATCTCCGCTAACTGATTGGCCGAAAAACGGAAATCCTCCACTGCGCGCAGGACGCGCTCGGTGCCTGCAACGACGCCATAGCGGCGCTCATTGGGCAGGCGGCGGCTGAATACCTCGCAGGTGACCTGGCGGTTTGCCGAGCCATCGCGCAGCGCGGCCTGGAGCATCGTTAGCTCATATTTATCCGTGAGCAGTGCAGTAGAGCGATCATTAGGGATAGCTTTGTCATTCACGGGAGTGATAATACCCACTGACTAGGTGGTTTTCAGGGGTTTAGATTCTTTGGCGCCGGAATGTGCGAAGCCAGATTGCGCGGGCCCACAATAGATTCCCAAATATGGTTAGGCTAGAGGGCATGAAGGCGCAATTTCCTGTAGTCCGGATGAGCTCTCCGATGGCTACGCCCGAATTGGATGAAGAACTCGACGTAGACGTAGCCACGAGCGAGAACCTGCCGTGGATGTGCATCGTGTGGGATGACCCCGTCAACTTGATGAGCTACGTGTCCTATGTATTCCAAACCGTGTTGGGCTATGACAAGAAGCGAGCCAATGAACTCATGATGCAGGTCCACACCGAGGGCAAGGCCGCCGTGTCCAGCGGCGAGCGCGACAAGATCGAAGCGGACGTGAAAAAGCTCCAGATCGCAGGTCTGTGGGCAACGATGCAGCAGGCAGGTTAAATAGATGCAACCGTGGAAGAAAAAGAAGTCCCTCATGCGCGCGCCGAAGATCACGGCCGTATTCGAACCGATGGAGCGCGAGGTACTAGGAGATCTCACCGCCACTGTTTCAGAGGCGATCATTAAGCGCGCCCAGTCCGCGCCTAAGGACGAACTGGCAGAGATGCTGGATATGCCTACCGGCCACACCGAAGCCCCGGACGATCCCTCGCTGGCCCGTCTCTTCCCGGACTTTGAAATGCCCGGCGATGAGGAATATGAAGGCGATGCATCATTGCTGCGCTCCCTGCATGAAAACGACATTGCGCGCGCAAAGCTGGAAAACCTGCAGGTAATTGGCTCTGCCCTCGGACCTACCGGTGGGGTAGAGGTCACCATCAACGAGCAAGAGGCCCAGGCCTTCGTTGCTGGCCTCAACGACCTCCGCCTCTTTGTCGCGGCGGGCGATGTGGCCGATAACAACCTGATGTCTGACCGCGACAGCCTCGTGGAATGGCTGGCGTTCTGTCAAGATTCGCTGCTGCAGGTGCTGATGGACTAATGCTGGACGGCATGAGCATTGGGCACTATAGCGGCACCGATACCGGAGTCACGGTGCTCTACTGCGGGCCTGGCGGAGCGCTCGGCAGCGTCGATGTGCGCGGCGGCGGCCCAGGCACCCGCGAAACGGATCTTTTACAGCCGTATAATACGGTCGAGCGCGTCCACGCCGTGGTGTTAGCAGGCGGTTCTGCTTTTGGCCTGGCCGCTGCCGACGGCGTGATGAATGAGCTGGCAGAGAGGGGGATCGGCTTTCCCGTCTTTGGTGAGGATAAGCCTGGGCCGCGCGTGCCCATCGTTCCCGGCGCCGTCATTTTTGACCTGCTGGTCGGGCCTTCCCGCCCCGGGCCGGAAGAAGGCGCGGCCGCGTTGCGAGCTGCCCTTGCGGACAACGATGAATCCATGGGTTCGGTGGGAGCCGGAGTAGGAGCCACTGCTGGCAAACTGCGCGGCGGCTTCGGGCTGGCCACGCGCCGGGTGGGTGACTACGAGGTCAGCGCCGCGATGGTTGCCAACCCTGTGGGCGAGGTCATTGAGCCGCAGTCCGGCCGCCTGTACGGCGCGCCGGGGCGCACCGCGGTCAATGCTGCCGCCTACCGCGCCTTGCCGCACCCTGCGGAGTCCAAGCTCAATACCACCATCGGCGCCGTGCTTACCGACGCCCCCGTTACCACCGCCCAAGCCCAGCGCCTGGCCATGACTGCCCACGACGGCATCGCCCGTGCGGTGCGTCCTGCGCATTCGCCGCTGGATGGGGACACGATCTTTACCCTGTCCACCGCCAAGCGCCCGGCCGAACTGAGTACGCAGATGGTAACCCAGCTGTGTGCCGCGGCCGCCGACGCCGTGGAAGAAGCCATCGTCAACGCGGTCACCGCCGCCAACCCCGGCCTAGGCTTGAGCGCGTACCGCGATCTGCTGGACTAAGATAAGGCGCATTATGACTTCAGGTGGAACATCTAACTACCGGCCGGCGCCCGCGGGCCAGGTCAATCGCGGCGATTCCAAGAACTACACCCGCAGTGGCCGCATCACCACCGGCTTTTCTATAGCCTTTGGCTTCCTCGTGGTGGAATGGGCGGTCCACATCATCAACGCCTTCCTGTTCGGCGGCCAGCTTTCTAATTACGGCATTCGCCCGCTGGACTTCAATGGAATCTGGGGCATTGTTACCGCCCCGCTGCTCCACGCGAACTTTGAGCACTTGATGTCTAACTCGGTGCCCGGCGCCATCTTTTGCTTCCTCATCGGTCTTTCCGGCCGCAAGGCCTGGTGGGAGGTCACGCTGATCACCACGCTGGTTGCGGGCCTTGGAACCTGGTTTATCGGCGGCCCCGGTACCTCGCATATCGGTGCTTCCAGCTTGGTCTATGGCTGGCTGGCGTACCTGATTGTGCGCGGAATTTTTAACCATTCGCTCATCCAGACCATCTTGGGCATCGTGCTCGGCTTCGCCTATTCCGGCTTGGTATGGGGCGTGTTGCCCGTCTACGAGGGCGTGAGCTGGCAGGGCCACCTCTTCGGTGCCATCGGCGGAATCCTCGCCGGTATGACCATTACCTCGGACGACCCGGTTAAGGCAGTGAAGCGCTAATGCCAACTGCGACCTCTCCCATCGGCATCTTTGATTCCGGCGTGGGCGGGCTCACCGTGGCCCGCGCGGTGATGGAACAGCTGCCGCACGAATCCGTCATCTATACCGGCGATACCGCCCACAGTCCTTATGGCCCGCGGCCTATCTCCGAGGTGCGCGCCTTTTCCCAGGACGTAGCCGATAAGCTCGTGGAGCGTGGCTGCAAGATGCTGGTGATTGCCTGCAATACCGCAACCGCCGCCTTCTTACACGATGCGCGCGAACGCTACGATATCCCCATCGTGGAGGTCATCCGGCCCGCGGTGCGCCGTGCCATGTCCACCACGCGCAACGGAAAAATCGGTGTCATCGGCACCGAAGGCACCATCAAGTCTGGCGCCTATCAGGATCTCTTTGCGCTCAACCCCAAGGTGCAGGCCTTTGCCACCGCCTGCCCGGATTTTGTTCCCTTTGTCGAGCGCGGCATTACCGCCGGCCGCCAAATCCTCGGCGTGGCCGAGGGCTACCTGGCCCCGCTGCAGGCACAAGGGGTAGACACGCTGGTCCTGGGCTGCACGCACTATCCGCTGCTGACCGGCATTATCCAGCTGGCGATGGGCGATAATGTTTCGTTGGTGAGCTCCTCGGAGGAGACCACCAAGGACGTCATGCGAATTCTCACCGAGACGGATATGTTGGCCCCCGCAGAGAATCAGCCGGTCCACACTTTTGAATCCACCGGAGATCCGGAAGCCTTTGCCCGCCTTGCCACGCGCTTCCTCGGCCCGCAGATTGTTTAAGTAGGCATAATTTCTCCCCCGTTTTGCACGTTGAGTACGCATGCGGGGCGATTTCATGGAACTATTGAGCCCATGAAGCTGACCATCCTAGGCTGCTCCGGTAGCGTCCCCACCGCCCAAAATCCCGCCTCCGGCTACTTGCTGTCCTTTGATAATGCGCCGTCCATCGTCCTCGATATGGGCCCTGGCACCTTGGCGCAGCTGGAACAGCAGCAGGATCCTTGTGATGCGCACGTGGCCTTTAGCCATTTGCATGCCGATCACTGCCTGGATTTTCCCTCCCTGATGGTGTGGCGCCGCTTCCATCCCACGGCTCCTGCGGCTTCGCGCAATATGTGCTTCGGGCCGAAGGCTACGCCCACGCACCTGGGCCGCCTGTCCTCCGATGAGGTCGATGGCATCGATGACATGTCCGATACCTTCGCCTTTAGCGCCTGGGAGCCGGGCGAGCGCCAGCTCGTGGACGATGTCTATATCACCCCCTTCCCGGTAAACCACCCGGTAGAGGCCTATGCCTTGCGCGTGGAGCACACGAAGACGGGCCAGACTATTACCTATTCCGGTGACTCTTCGTATACGCCCGCGCTTGTCGAAGCCGCCCGCGGCGCCGATATCTTCCTCTGTGAGGCGGCCTGGGGCGAGACCTCTGAGGGCAAGGCGCCGGACATGCACATGTCGGGCGCGGAAGCCGGTAGGGCGGCGCGCGAGGCGGGTGTGAGCAAGCTGGTGCTCATCCACATTCAGCCGTGGGGCGATGCGCAAGCTACTTTGGAGGCAGCCCGCTCCGAATTCGACGGCGAGATTGTCCTCGGCGCCGCGGGGATGGAGTTCTAAGATACGCTGGACGGCATGACTGAATTTACTCGTGCCGATGGGCGCGCGCTCGACCAGATGCGCAGCGTCCGCATTACCCGCAATTTCACCACCAACCCGGCCGGCTCGGTGCTGGTGGAGTTTGGCAATACCCGCGTCATGTGCACCGCATCCGTGGAATACGGCGTGCCGCGCTTCAAGCGTGATTCGGGCGAAGGCTGGCTTACCGCCGAGTACGCCATGCTGCCTTCTGCCACCCACGACCGCATGCCGCGCGAATCCATGAAGGGCAAGGTCAAGGGCCGCACCCATGAGATTTCCCGCCTCGTCGGCCGCTCCCTGCGCGCTGCGGTGGACTTGGAGGAGTTGGGCGAGAACACCATCCAGCTCGACTGTGACGTCCTGCAGGCCGATGGCGGCACCCGCACTGCGTCTATCACCGGCGCCTATGTTGCGCTTGCCGACGCCATCGCACACCTCAAGGCCGAGGGCGTTGTCCCCGGCGAGCCGCTGCTCGATCCCATCGCTGCGGTCTCGGTTGGCATCATTGATGGCGAAATCTGCCTCGACCTGCCCTATGAGGAAGACTCCCGCGCCGAGGTCGATCTCAACGTAGTAATGCAAGAATCCGGCGACTTCGTAGAAATCCAGGGCACCGGTGAGCACGGACTCTTTGGCCGCGAGGAGCTCAACGAGATGCTAGACGTAGCGCAGAAGGGCTGCCGTGAGCTCATCGCCGCACAGAAGGCGGCGCTGGGGTGGTAATTCTCGTCGCGTCCAATAATCCGAAGAAGCTCGCCGAGCTCGAGCGCATCCTGGCCGACGCCGGCATCGAGGGCGTCGAGCTACGCCCGCTATCCGCAGTGGAGCCTTACCCGGAGCCGGTAGAAGACGGCCGCACCTTTGCCGATAACGCGCTTATCAAGGCCCGCGCCGGCGCGGCTGCGACCGGCTTTGCTACCGTCGCGGATGATTCTGGCCTGGCTATCGAAGAGCTCAACGGCATGCCCGGCGTGCTTTCCGCCCGCTGGTCCGGCCAGCACGGCAATGACCAGGCCAATAATGACCTGGTCTTGGCGCAGATGGCCGATGTCCCCGATGAGCGCCGCGCCGCCGCTTTCGTCTCCGTCTGCGCGCTCGTGACTCCCGATGGCACCGAGCACGTGGCCGAGGGCCGCTGGGAAGGCCGCTTCCTGCGCGAGCCGCGCGGGGACAACGGCTTTGGCTATGATCCGCTCTTTCAGCCAGAAGGCGAGTCCCGGTCGGCTGCGGAGATGTCCCCAGAAGAAAAGAACGCGGTCTCGCATCGCGGCCGCGCTCTAAGTCAACTAGTCCCCGCCATCGCGGAGCTGGTTCGCAGTTCCTAAAGCTGGAACTCCTCCTTAATCTCCTTGCGGCGCTTGTGCTCCATCCAGAAGGACAGGAAGGGCACCACGCCGGCAAGGGCGGTGGTAAAGAGCTTGCCCACCGGCCACAGCGCGCGCGGGCCGAGGATGAGGATGGACAGCAGGTAGGTCATGTACGCGATGCCGTGCACGATCGCGATATAGGTGGCCCATTCTGGGATCTCCATGCCGATGAGGTACTGGCAGACCATGCGGATGACCAGGATAATCAGGAAGATACCGGTCACGGTGGCCGCGATGGAGAAAAACTTCAAAGGTCCGCGGATGCGGGCTTGGCGGGCGGGGTGAACTTTATTGGTCATAATCAGCTTTCTTCATTCTCGCCGCGCCGGCGGCGCGGGGTATTCATGGCGTTGAACGTTTCCACATCTATCTGCGGCCGCTGGGGCAGGAAATCCTCATCGATTTTGGTTTCCGCCTGCGGCTGTGCGGGAGATTCAGCCGGGGCCTCAGTGACGGTGCTATCCATGTCGCGGGCTTCTTCCTCGGCCGCGAGGCGCTCGTTTTCATAGCGCAGCGTGGTGCGATAGGCGTAGACCACGAACACGGCGAACAGCGGCCACTGGAAGGCATAGCCCAAGTTTTGGAAGGTACCCGAGCCGGAGCGGAAGCGCGTCCATTGCCAATAGGCCAGGAATAGGAAGAGCACGACGAAAAACGCGATGAGGAGGATGTGCCACCACCGCACCTGCACGCGCTTGATCTTCTTTTCCTCTTGAGTGCTCACGCGATCCACCCTACCCACCAGCGGCCGGAAAACAGAACACCCCTGGTTTCTGGATTGACGGCGTGCCGTGTACACTATGGCAAGTCCCCCGCGCCCGTGGCGGAATTGGCAGACGCGCTAGATTTAGGTTCTAGTGTCTTATGACGTGTGAGTTCAAGTCTCACCGGGCGCACTATCGGCGCCGCTGGCTCTCGAAGCCGGCGGCGCTTTCGCATATCACCGCCCGCATATTCGCCTTAAGATGGTCATCATGAAAAAGCTGCTTTCCACCCTTGTCGCCGTCATTCTCATTGCCACCGTGGCTGCCGCCGCGGTGTTCATTTGGCAGGTGCGGGAACCGGTGGAGGTGGAGACCGAATCGAGTAATACCAAGGTCATCAAGGCCGTGGAGCGCGAAGAGCAGGTGGTGCTCGTCTCGCTGGGTATCGAGGGCCTATCGGAGGAATCCGCCACCAGCAAGCTGTGGAATTGGCAGGTCCCGGGCAGCGAGCGCACCCAGTACATCAAGTACTCCTACCGCGCGAAGCTCGGCATCGAAGGTTCCCAGGTGCGAGTGGAAGAAGAATCCCCGCACCACTTCCGCGTGGAGATCCCAGAGTTCATTTTCATCGGGCACTCGGATGAGAATTTCGAAACCGCGGTGGAGGACAACGGCGCGCTGAGCTGGATTACCCCGGATATCGATAAGGCGGAAACCATCACTAAAATCCTCAATGAGGACAAAAAGAAAGAGGACATCGCCGATAATCGCGATGTCCTCCAATCCCAGGCCAAGCAGTTCTACACCGGCATTATTTCCGGCGTGGACCCAGAGGCCGAGGTGGACTTTTCCTTTCGCTAACTAGTCCACCTCGGTGAACTTGCGGTCCCACGAGGAGCGGACCGGGTTGGCATCGGCCAGCAGGATATCGAAGCGGTCGTTGGCAATTTCTACGATTTCGCCCAGCGCGGTGCGGTACTCCTGCTCCGGGGAGTTGGCCAGGCGGCGCACGCCGGCATCAATGACGCGGTCGACGGTGTCATTGGTATCCAAATAGGCCACAAAAGGCATGTCAAAGCGCTCGCGGTAGGCGGCGGAAAGCTCGGTGATGCGCTCGGTCTGTACATCATCCAAGTCGGTCAGACCGAGGGAGCCGCGGTCGGCGGAGATGGTGGCAGCCTCGTCGGCGTCGGCAAGCAGCAGCTTATCCATGGCCGGGTAATCGTGGATGAGGGCGGCGCGGCGGGAATCATCCGCGGTCAGCACGGCCACCTGAATGGCCGCGCGCAGTTCATTAACATCGCCGAAGGGCCGCGACTCCCACGCCAGCTCCAGCGGCCAAGTCTCGTTATTAAACAGAGGGCGCAGCGCGGAGACGAATTCCTCGCGGGAGGCGGCATTGAGCTGCTGCAAGCTCACGCTCTTGCCGACGGCCCGAGACACCTGCGTTCCCTGCTTGCCCCCTGTGTGGAAGAACAAAAGGTTGAGCACGATGGCGGTAATGGCGCCGATGGACATGCCAGAAGAGACGAAGGTTTGCGCCCACTCCGGGAAGGCGGTGGCGATATCCGGTTTGAAGGTCACCAACATAGCCAGCCCCAGCGCGGAGGTGACGATGACGGAGTTGCGGCCATCGGAAAGATCGGCCTTGGCGATGGTCTGCAGGCCCACCCACGCCACGTTGGCAAAAAGCGCCAGGGAGGCGCCGCCGAGAACGGGGGAGGGGATGGAGGCCACGACCGCGCCGGCCTTAGGCAAAATGCCCAGCACCATCATGAACCCGGCGGCGGCAACGGCCACCCAGCGCGACTTCACGCTGGTCAGGCGCACCAGGCCAACGTTTTGGGCAAAGCAGGTATACGGGAAGGAGTTCATCACGCCGCCCACCAGGGTGGACAGGCCATCGGCGCGAATGGCACGCACGACGTCATCGCGGCGGATGCGCTTTTTTACAATCTCGCCGGTGGCAAAGACGTCACCGGTGGTCTCCACCATGGTGATGATCATGACGATGATGAGCGAGAAAATCGCTACCAGGTCAAACTTCGGCATACCGAAGTAGAACGGGGTAGTAATGCCGAGGGCGGGGGCGGAGGAGACCTCGTCAAAGGAGGCGTCGCCAAGCACGAGCGCCACGCCAGTGCCTAAGACTAGGCCGATGAGCACGGCCAGGGTACCCAGGAAGCCGGAGGAAAAACGCTGCACCAAGATGATGACTGCGAGCGTGCCAAAGCCATAGAGCAAGTCGCGGGTGGCCGGCACGCCCTCGGCGTAATTGACAAAGTCATTGGCCGACACCCCAAGCAGCGACGTACCCATGACCAGCAGGACCGAGCCGGTGACCACCGGCGGGAAGAAGCGCAGCACCTTGCCAAAGACCGGCGCCGCAAAGAAGGTAAAAAGGCCGGCGACAATAATGGCGCCATAAATGGTTGGCAGCGAGGCCACCCCGCCCGCGCCGTCGGTCGCGCCCAAGCCAATGGCAATAATCGGGGAGACGGCCGTTGTAGTCACGCCCTGCACGATGGGCAGGCGCACGCCAATGCGCTTGCCGACGCCCAGGGATTGAATGATCGTCGCTATGCCACAGGTCAACAGATCCGCATTAATGAGGTGGATGGTGGTTTCCGCATCCAGATTGAGCGAGCCGGCAATAAGCAGCGGGACGATGACTGCGCCGGCATAAAACGCCAGCACATGCTGTAAACCCAAGGCAGCTAGTTTGGGGGCGGGTGGGACGATATCTACTGGATGCTTGGGCTGCGAAGCCACGAAGTCCTCCTTTGTGCGGAAGCGAAGCTGAACGGGATTAACAGTAGAGGTTCGTGCAGGTAGGGGCCAAAATCTTAGGGTGATGAGGGACACGTTCGGGGCTAGTTCACCCCCGATAAAAGACGTACGTGCGTACTGCATGAAATCACTAACCAGCTAAACAACACGACCGGTTTATTACTTGGCTTTCAAACGTTTGCGAGACTTGTTATTACCAGGGAATTGGTCAACAATTGAGGCCAGAGGGGCTTGGTGCTGTGGCTCGAAGAAAGCGGCATTTATCCCCTGCTAGAAATTCGCCCGAAAGAAGGGAATTATGACTACCGCAACGCAGCCTCAACAGTTTGAAGCTTGGAAGGGATTTGAGTCCGGTCCGTGGACCGAGGGCATCAACGTCCGCGACTTCATCCAGCGCAACTACACGCCGTACGACGGCGACTCCAGCTTCCTGGCGGGCCCGACCGAAAAGACCAAGCGCGTCTGGGAGACCCTGGAAAAGAACTACCTGTCCGTCGAGCGCGAAAAGCGCGTTTACGACGTCGACACCCACACTCCGTCAGACATTGACGCTTTCCCGGCCGGCTACATCTCAGAGGACGACGACGTCATCGTCGGCCTGCAGACTGATACCCCGCTGAAGCGCGCCATGATGCCATTCGGTGGCTGGCGCATGGTCAAGCAGGCTATCGGCGAAGCGGGCAAGGAAGTAGATCCTGAGGTGGAGAAGATCTTCACCCGTTACCGCAAGACCCACAACGATGCGGTCTTCGATATCTACACCCCGCGCATCCGCGCTGCTCGTTCATCACACATCATCACCGGCCTGCCGGATGCTTACGGCCGTGGCCGCATCATCGGCGACTACCGTCGTGTTGCACTTTACGGTGTGGATTACCTGATCGAGGAAAAGCAGGCTTCCCGCGATTCTGTCGCAGATGCTGGCTTCTCTGAGCACTGGGCACGCTACCGCGAGGAGCACTCCGAGCAGATCAAGGCCCTGAAGAAGCTCAAGAAGATGGCCGAGTCCTACGGATTCGACATCTCCCAGCCGGCTAAGACCGCTCACGAGGCAGTGCAGTGGACCTACTTCGGCTACCTGGCTTCCATTAAGTCCCAGGATGGCGCCGCAATGTCCATCGGCCGCCTGTCCGCCTTCTTCGATTGCTACTTCGAGCGCGACCTTGCCGCAGGCATCATCACTGAGGAAGACGCTCAGGAGATCATCGACTCCCTGGTTCTCAAGCTGCGCATCGTTCGCTTCCTGCGCACCATCGACTACGACCAGATCTTCTCCGGCGACCCGTACTGGGCAACCTGGTCCGACGCTGGCTTTGGCAATGACGGCCGCCACATGGTCACCAAGACCTCCTTCCGTCTGCTGCAGACCCTGGTCAACCTTGGCCCATCACCTGAGCCAAACATCACCATTTTCTGGGATCCGAAGCTGCCAGAGGGCTACAAGGAATTCTGCGCCCACATCTCCATTGAGACCTCCTCCATCCAGTACGAGTCTGACCGCCAGATTCGTGAGCAGTGGGGCGACGACGCCGCAATTGCTTGCTGTGTCTCCCCGATGGAAGTTGGCAAGCAGATGCAGTTCTTCGGCGCTCGTGTGAACGCCGCAAAGGCACTGCTCTACGCCATTAACGGTGGCCGCGATGAGGTATCCGGCAAGCAGGTTGTCGAAGGCTACGAGCCCATCAAGGGCGACGGCCCGCTGGACTTCGATGAGGTCTGGCAGAAGTACGAGGAGATGCTGGACTGGGTTGTTGGCACCTACGTTGAGGCCCTCAACATCATCCACTACTCCCACGACAAGTACGCCTATGAGGCAGTCGAGATGGCGCTGCACGATTCCAATATCGTCCGCTCCATGGGCTGCGGCATCGCCGGCCTGTCCATCGTTGCCGACTCCCTGGCTGCTATCAAGTACGCCAAGGTCACCCCGGTACGCGACGAGACCGGTCTGATTACGGACTACATCACCGAAGGTGAGTTCCCGTTCTACGGCAACGATGATGACCGCGCCGATGATATCGCCGCTACCATTGTCCACACCGTGATGGAAAAGATTAAGGCCATCCCGATGTACCGCAACGCCATCCCAACCCAGTCCGTGCTGACCATTACCTCGAACGTGGTCTACGGCAAGGCAACAGGCGCCTTCCCGTCGGGCCACAAGGCCGGCACGCCGTTCTCCCCAGGCGCTAACCCTGAAAACGGTGCTGACAGCCACGGCATGGTTGCTTCCATGCTGTCCGTCGGCAAGCTGGATTACAAGGACGCCTTGGACGGCATCTCGCTGACCAACACCATTACTCCTTCCGGATTGGGCCGCACCCCAGAAGAGCGCATCAATAACTTGGTGGGCGTTCTGGATGCCGGCTTCATCATGGAGAAGTAAAAACCACCAACCCTCAACCATCCCGAAAAGGAGAAAATCATGGCAACCCCAACTTTCGAAGACCGCATGTCAGCAATGAAGGCAAACCGCGATGCACACCAGATGAACTCTGGTCTGTACCACGCAAACATCAACGTGCTGGACAAGTCCACCCTGGAAGATGCCGTTGAGCACCCAGAGAAGTACCCGAACCTGACCGTTCGCGTCTCTGGCTACGCAGTCAACTTCGTTAAGCTGACCAAGGAGCAGCAGCTCGACGTTATCTCCCGCACCTTCCACCAGGGTTCCTAATCATGGCTGATGGCGTTACTGGTGTCGTTACCCTCTCTCCTGAAGAGGGAGAGCGAGTCCGCGGCGCGGCCGCGGG
The DNA here is from genome assembly GCF_030216265.1 of Corynebacterium sp. UMB0012. Taxonomy (NCBI): domain Bacteria; kingdom Bacillati; phylum Actinomycetota; class Actinomycetes; order Mycobacteriales; family Corynebacteriaceae; genus Corynebacterium; species Corynebacterium sp. UMB0012. The sequence goes on along the minus strand of NZ_JASOKQ010000028.1, from coordinate 10,521 downwards.
CCTGGGAAACGACGTTCAATTCGATGACATTACCCGCCCCGAACTCATGGAGGCGCGCCGTACCGGCGATATTGCCCTCGTGCACTCTTGGGAGCTCGTGACCGCCGTCGATGGCCCGGGTACCCGCATGACGATGTTCATGTCCGGCTGCCCACTGCGCTGCCAGTACTGCCATAACCCAGACACCTGGGAGATGAAGACCGGCACGCTAGAGCGGGTCGAGGATGTGGTCAAGCGCATTAAGCGTTATAAGCCAATCTTCAACGCTTCCGGTGGCGGTCTCACCATCTCCGGTGGTGAACCCCTCTTCCAACTTTCTTTCACGCGCCGCGTGCTCAAGGAAGTTCACGATGCGGGCATCCACACCACCATCGATACTGCCGGTTATCTCGGTGCGCGTTTGCGTGACGAGGACCTGGATAATATCGACCTCGTGCTTCTCGACGTCAAGTCGGGCGACGAGGAAACCTATCGGAAGGTCACTCAGCGCGAACTCCAGCCCACGCTGGACTTCGGCGACAGGCTGAACAAGATAGGCAAACCGGTGTGGATCCGCTTCGTGGTGGTGCCAGACCTCACGGACTCGCCAGAGAACGTGGAAAATGTGGCCAATATCGTGGCGCGTTGGAAATCCAACGTTGAGCGCGTTGAGGTCCTGCCTTTCCACAATATGGGCAAGGACAAGTGGGATAGCTTGGGCATGAACTACCAGCTAGCTGACACGAAGCCACCAAAGCCGGAGGATGTGGAGAAAATCCGCGACGTCTTCCGCTCGAAGGGCTTGGAAGTCTACTAGCCTGGGAGGACATGACCTCCTATCGCCGCTTCGGCCACACAATTAAAGAGCACCACCTAGAAGTCCCGTGGGATTATTCCAATCCCCACGGGACTTTTGGGCTCTACGCCCGCGAAATAATCCCGCCCGGCGGAGAGGACCTGCCCGCATTGCTCTACCTGCAGGGCGGTCCCGGTTTCCCGGCGCCTCGGCCATTGGCGCCTACGGGGCTGATTGGCAAGGCGCTAGAGCGCTACCGGGTGATCCTCATGGATCAGCGCGGCACCGGCCGCTCGCACCGCATTGATGCGCTTAGCCCGGCGGCTGAGCGCACAGCCAAGCACCTGGCGTTGCTGCGCCAGGACAATATCGTCCGCGATGCCGAGCGCCTGCGCGAGCACCTCGGACTCGAGAAGTGGTCGCTGTTCGGGCAGTCTTTTGGCGGCTTTTGCATCACCGCCTACCTATCCCAGGCGCCCGAGCGCGTCGAGCATGCTTTCTTCACCGGCGGTATCCCCACGTTGAAGGGTGCGGACGAGCTCTATCGCGCTACCTTTAGCAAGCTTAAGGCCCGCCAGCAGCGTTTCTACCGCGAATTCCCGTGGGCACAGGGACGAATCGAGGAGATCATTTCCCACCTGGACAATTCAGATGAGCGGCTTCCAACTGGCGAGCGCCTGTCCGCGCTGCGCTTTCGTACCATCGGCATCGAGCTCGGCCGCGGCACCGGCTTTGATTCGCTGGCCTATCTGCTGGAAGAGCCTTTCCGCACCGTGGCGGGGGAGAAGCGGTTGCGGGGTGATTTCCTGGCGGACGTCGGCCAGCGCGTGAGCTTTGCAGACGGCCCGTTATATGCCGCCATTCATGAATCCATCTACGGCGGCGCCGGTGGCCAGGCCACTACGAACTGGGCGGCGCACCGCGTGCGCGAGGAGTTCCCCGAGTTTGCCGAGTCCGGTACGTGGTTAACCGGCGAGCACATCTTTCCCTGGCAGTTCGACGAGGACCCAGCGTTGCACGCGTTTGCCGACGCCGCCCATGGCCTCGCCCACCACGAATTCTCCCCGCCCTACGCGTTGGGCGAGGTGCCGTCTACGGCCGCGGCCATCTACGTCGATGATATTTTCGTCCCGCTCGAGGAGTCCTTGGCTACGGCCGCGCACCTGGGAGACCTGCGGCCGTGGATCAACAATGAATTCCAGCACAACGGCATTAGAGAAGACGGCGCAACCATCTTGGGCAGGCTCTTTTCGCTTATCGACGATCACTAGCATTTCGCTATTTCCTATGCGAAAATATTAGTGATCATCACGACTTTTAGGGAGACTCAATGATTGCCACCATAGTAATAGTCCTTATCCTGCTGATTATCTTGGGAACGCTCTTCGATGGTTATTTCATCGTTCGTACTCGCGAAGCTGCCATTCTGGAGCGCTTGGGCAAATTCCAAAAGGTGGCGCATGCTGGCCTGCACTTTAAGATGCCGTGGATAGACCGTGTACGCGATAAGATTTCGCTGCAGGTGCGCCAGCTGGACGTGATGGTGGAGACCAAGACGAAGGATAATGTCTTCGTGCAAATCCCTGTTGCCGTGCAGTACGAGGTAGTCCAGGGCCGCGAGCGCGAAGCGTACTACATGCTCTCCAATCACGAGCAGCAGATTGTGGCCTACGTCCAGGACAATGTTCGTTCCTCCGTAGCGAATATGAACCTAGATGATTCCTTCTCCTCCAAGGACACCATCGCCCGCAATGTTGCGGCCTCCCTGCGCGACAATATGGCCGAGTATGGCTGGAACTTTGTCAATACCTTGGTCACTGATATCCGCCCTGACTCCCGCGTGCGCGAGTCCATGAACTCCATTAACGCAGCGCAGCGCGAGCGCGAGGCGGCCGTCGCCCAGGCGGAGGCTGAGAAGATCCGCGTGGTGAAGGAGGCCGAAGGCGCAGCCGAGGCGAAGAAGCTGCAGGGTCGCGGCGTTGCCGACCAGCGTAAGGAAATCGTCGAGGGCATTGCCCAGCAGTACGAGATGCTTCGCGACGCCGGCGTGGAAGAATCCCCCGAAGCCCTCATGCTGGTCTCCCAGTACCTCGACGCTATGGTCGACGTTTCCCACAATGGCCAGGCGTCCGTTCTTTATATGCCCTCTAACCCGCAGGGGATGGGCGATCTTTTCAGCGGCATGCGCGACGTGCTCATGGCCAACCGTGCCCTCGACTCCGCCGAGGAGCCGTCCCAACGCCGTCGCCCGCAGCCTAAGAAGCCTTCCCGTGCCGAGGAAATCGAGCGCGAATCTAAGCGTCAGGCCGAACGCGCCAAGCGCGAAGCCATCGCTGCCTCCCAGCACGCTGAGCAGCAACGCTCCGAGCACCAGCAGGCAGAGCCGCACCCGCAGCAGGGCCAGCACTCCACCGCGCAGCCCCAGGCTGCACGCGAGTACTTCCAGCAGCTGCGCGAGCAACTGAAAAACGAGGACTAGTCCTGAGCATCGATAACCTCTTTGATGCCTATACCGCTCAGCGTGGCATAACCCGCCGCGCGGAGGTGATCCCCGATCACGAGTGTCAGGTCTTCGCCACCGACGACCATCCTGACTCCGACCGTGATGCGTTAAGCGCCGCGCGCGACCTTGTCCACGACGTCCTTGTGGTCGATGACACGCCGAGTAGCGCTACCTCGCAGAGGCAGCGCTAACGAACCCAGCGGACCTTGCCATTGACTCGGGCAAGGCGTCCGCGCAGCGGTGGGGCATTTGGATCATCTTGGTTGACCCCGTTGTGGTAGGGGCAGCACACGGTCAGGTTTTCCATGTTGGTCAACCCGCCATGTTTCCACGCCTTGAGGTGATGGATTTGGGCCTTGTCCGCCGGATGGTTGCACGGCGGCCACGGGCAGGTGGGATTTTCGGCGGCGGCCATCTGTCGCTGTTTCTCGGTGGCGTAGCGCGATGTGCGATATAGGTTGACTGGGCCCTTGACGGGGTGGATAAGGGTGGCTAGGCCGTGCTCGGTGAAGGTGCGCTCGACGAGCTCGGCGCCGGTAATGGTGGCGCCATTGCTAAGGCGTAGCGTGACTTCGTCGCCGTCGCCGTCCAGGATTTGGTCTAGGGCGTTGAGCGGGATGATGACGTTAGTGGTGGTGCGCGCGGAAGGTGCGCCGGTGCCGCGAAGGAGGTCGCGGAGGGAATCGAGTGGGCGGTCGGGGTCGAGCGCGGCGTCGAATTCAGCAAGGAAGGCCGAGGGCGCGGTAATCCGCATAGTCCACGGGCCGTTCGGCCGGCGAAGGAGCTGGACGCCTTCGCGGGGTGGCATGCGGCGCGGGCGAAGTTCGCGCAGGCGCTGCTTGGCGCGGCGGGCGATGTCAGAAGCCGGACCACGCAGGCGGCACAGCTCCACGCGTAGGTTCCACGCCTCACGCTTAGTGCGCACCCGGGAGACGTACTTTTCAATCAGCTTGAGCGTTACGAGGTCGTGGTGTCGGGCAGCCGCGGCTGCGTGGCGTTGCTTGCGGCTGAAGCCGGTCGGGCCGAAGTAGACTGCGGCCAGCGCGCGGAGGTCGCGGGCCTCGACATCCGGCAAGCCCAGCTCGACAAGGGCGCGCTCAGACGCGCCGTGGGCCTCGGCGAGGATGTCCATCGCCGAGGCAATATGGGTGGCATAGGCCTTAAGTGCGCTCATGGCTGCAACTTTAAGCAGAGCCGGTGGGCGAGCCGAGGCGAAGACGTCCGCAGCCTGTGGATAACTTGTTTAAGCGTCAACTGCCCCAGTGGGCCGCAATGGCAAATAGATACGAAACGAGCATGCGCTTAATCTCTACGACCACGGCGTCAAAGTCGCCTGGGTCGCCCGCAGTTGCGTAATTGAGTTGCGAGACCACGCTGTGGATAAGGAAGCCGGCCAGGTCAATGCGTTCGTCATCGCTCATGGACGGCGCGAGTGGGGAGAGGATTTCTGACAAGGGGAAAAGCAGCTGCCGCTCGGTATCTGCGGCCGTCGCGCGGGTGGCGGGGGTGGATTGCACGGCATGCCACACGGCGCGCCGGGAGGGATCGTCGCGCCACATACGCGCCAGGTGATCGATGGTTTCATCCAACACATCGGGCCATTGCACGTCCGGGGCGCGGCGGGAGAAGCGCTCGATTTCGGCCCGGCTGGCGGCCGTGTCTTGGCGGTCGAGCTCGCAGACGAGCACGTATTTATTGGCAAAGTACTGATACAGCGTGCCGATGGGCACCCCGGCGCGGTGGGCGACCTCGTCGACGGTGAAGGATTCAAAGCCGACGTCGACAAGCACGGCGCGTGCGGCCTGCAGAATGCGCTCGAAGCGCTCGCGACTGCGCGCCTGCGCTGGCCGACGCCGCGGTAGCAGAATCTCTCCCACGTGCTAGCTTAGCCCCTTCATCACGCGGGCGACGTGGCCGGTGGCCTTGACGTTGTAGTGCGTTTGGCCGATGGTGCCATCCGGCTCGACCAAGAAGGTGGAGCGGATTACGCCCTGGACCACCTTGCCGTAGTTCTTCTTCTCGCCAAACGCGCCGTAGGCGGTCATGACAGACTTATCCGGATCCGAAAGCAGCGGGAAGTTCAGCTCGTGGTCCGCGCGGAACTTCGCCAGCGCCTCCGGCTTATCTGGCGAAATGCCTACGACGGCAATATTGAGATCATTGAGCTGTTCCAGGGAATCGCGGAAATCGCAGGCTTCCTTGGTGCAGCCTGGGGTATTGGCGCGGGGGTAGAAGTAGACCAGTACGCGCTGGCCTGCGTAATCGGCGAGGGAAACGGTGTTTCCAGCATCGTCGGCAAGCGCAAAAGCAGGGGCAGTATCTCCAACGTTCAAACGGTTTTCAGTCATGGTTCCCACCTTACTTACCGCCCGGGCTGCACGCTTTTGGGCCGGCGGGGTAGAATGACCCCGTTAAGAGCGAACCTAAGTTAAGAGGAGAACTTCGTGGCACGCAATATTGAAGACATTCAGCGCGATATCGAGCGCACCCGCCGCCAGCTGGCCGGCACCCTGGACGAGCTGGCACAGCGCAGCAAGCCGCAGAACTTTGCCAACGAGGCTAAGACCGCGGCCACCGATAAGCTGCAGGACCGCAACGTGCAGATGGCCTTGGGCGGTGTCGGCGCTGCTGTGGTTGGCCTCATTGCTTTTTCGGTCTTCCGCTCTCGCCGCCGCAAGAGCGACTTGAAGGAGCTGCAGCGCCTGCTGTCCGAGCGCCACTAATTATGGAAGTCCCCGCACACCGCGGGGACTTTTTTCGTAGGCTGGGTTGGGATGAAGACACCAATCCCTTTTTATTTGCAGGAAATCCTCACTAAGGTGCGCGATAATCGCGACGGCGCCGTGGCGGATTATATTCCGGAACTGGCCAAGGCGGAGCCCGAATACCTTGGCGCCGCGATGTGCACCACCACCGGCCACGTCTATTCCGCGGGCGATGATGAGGTGGAATTTACCCTTCAGTCCCTGTCCAAGCCTTTTGTCTACGCACTAGCGCTACAGGAGCTGGGACTATCTGCGGTGCGCGAGATTGTGGGTATGGAGCCTTCGGGCGAGGCCTTCAACGAGCTTTCGCTCAACCGAGATGACCATCGGCCGGTCAACCCGATGATTAATGCGGGCGCGATTGCGGTCACGCAGCTGATTAATGGCGTGGATTCGGAGCCTGCCGCACGCGTGGAGCGCCTACGCACCTATTTTTCGCGCCTGGCGGGACGCGATTTGCTTATCGACGACGCCATGCGGTCCTCCGAGCTGGAAGTCAGCGAACGTAACCTCTCGCTGGCACACATGTTGCGCAATTACGACATCATCCAGGACGAGGCACATGATGCGGTGTCAACATATATTGAGCAGTGCTCGATTGTGGTGACGGTGCGGGACTTGGCCGTGATGTCGGCAACGTTGGCGAATGGTGGCGTGCAGCCGGTGACGGGCGACAAGATTTTGGATGCGGATGTGTGCCGGTTGACGCTATCGGTGATGAGCTCGGCCGGCATGTACGACGGCGCCGGCCGATGGATGGCCGAGGTGGGTATCCCGGCGAAGTCGGGCGTTTCAGGTGGCCTGCTGGGCACGCTGCCGGGCCAGTTGGGCGTGGCGACATTCTCGCCGCGGCTTAATAAAGAAGGTAACTCGGTACGCGGTGTGGATGCGTTCAAGCTGTTGTCGAAGGACATGGGCCTGCACTTGATGTCTACAGACGAGCGCTATGGCGTGAACCCGGTGCGCAAGGTGGAGCAGGATGCGGAGCTGACCGTGATCTATCTGCAGGGCTTGATTAACTTCAACGCGGCCGAGACTATCTTGTACGAGCTGATGGAGTCAGATTTTGGCGAGGGCACGGTGGTGCTCGAGCTATCACATATTACGGGCACGAACCGCATGGGTCGACGCATGCTGAAGGAGGGGCTGCGCCGAATTCGCGAGTCTGGCTTTGATATCGCCATCGTGGATCCGGATGGGGAGCTGGAAGATCGCACCATGTCGGACGGCACGGAGGTGCCGAAAGGCGAGCCGGAGGACTACACCATCAACGGCGAACCTGTTTAGGTTTGGGTTGCCTTGGTTAATCAGGTTAGGATGTCCTATGTAAGGCTCATCGCGGCTGCCGCGAGGGCATCCAACGACCAAGGACTAAAAATGGCTCATACCCCCTTCAAGGTGATGGCGGTTGTGGCGGCGTCGGCAACCGCACTCGTCGGCTGCGGCGCAGCTGAGGAAGTAACTGGCGGCTCCAGCGGCGATGCTGAGTTCTCCTTCACCGATATCACCGGCCGTGACGTGGAACTGGATAAGGCTCCCGATCGTGTGATTTTGGGGGAGGGCCGATCGATTTTTGCTACCGGTGTACTCGACCCCGATAATCCACTGGACAAGGTCGTTGGCATCGGAACGGATCTCAAGCAGAACGTGCCGGATTACTACAAGGCGCTGGAAAAGGAACTGCCGTCCGTAAACGAGGTTCCAGAGATCGGCGGCTTTACCAAGGGTGATGTCACCGTGGAAAAACTCGTGAGCCTAGACCCGGACCTCATTGTCCTCTCGCTGGATCAATATGATGCCTCTCGCGAAGCTGGTCTGACCGACAAGATGGACCAAGCTGGCTTGAAGTATGCGGTCACCGATTTCCGCCGCGACCCGCTGGAGAATACGCCCAAGACTATGGACATCTTCGGCGAGATCTTTGGCCAAGAGGATCGCGCTGAGGAATTTAACTCGGATTGGCAAAAGACCGTGGATTTGGTCGAGGACCGCGCAGAGAAGGTAAAAGATAAACCAAAGACTTTCGTTTGGAGAGCAGCAGGTGTGTCCGATTGCTGCGGTTCCTGGAACGATTCCAATATTTCCCAGCTGGTCAACGCGGCCGGTGGCGAGAATATCGGCGATAAAGTCATTCCGGGCGAGTCTGGCACAATCACCCCGGAAAAGGTCCTGGAATCTGACCCGGATATGATCATCGCCACCGGTGGCGATTGGTCCGAGATGAAGGACGATGAAGGCCACCCTGTCGGATACGCTGCAGTGGGTTACGGCATTGATGAAAAGGAAGCCAAGGGCAGCATTGCGAAGCTTCCGGAGAAGCAAGCCGGCTTCGATAAGCTGCGGGCGGTTAAGGAGCATCACCTGCACAGCATGTGGCACCAGTTCTATAATTCGCCGTTTAACTACCTGGCACTGCTGCAGGTAGCGGAGTGGATCGACCCGGAGGCGTATGCCGATATGGACGTCGCCAAGCAGTGGATGGATGCGCAAGAAAAGTACTCGCCGGTCTCTGGTGAGGGAACCTTCTTTAGCACCAACTAATGGAGGGTGCAGAGGTAGCCGCTCTAGCGCGGCAACATAAGAAGTTAACCTGGCAACGCATAGGCATCGTTGCGGGCCTGACCCTGATTGCGGCCGCCGCATTTGTCATTAGCAACTTCGTCGGTGCGATTGATATCAGCCCGGCCGAGGTAATAAAGGGCATTGTGAATCCCGCGGGTCTGGAGGACCAGACGCGCACGGTGCTGTGGCAACTGCGCCTGCCTATGGCCGTGATGGCCGTGCTTATCGGTATGGCCTTGTCCTTGGCCGGCGCGGAGATGCAGACCATCCTCAATAACCCGCTAGCCGAGCCGTTTACCCTCGGCATTTCTGCGGCCGCCGCGTTTGGCGGCGCCACCTCCATCGTGCTCAAGTGGCAGCTGATTGCGCAGCCGCAGTTCAACCTGGCGCTGATGGCGTGGCTTGCTGCCGCGGTGGCTACGGCCATTATTGTTATCGCGGCCGTCATCCGTGGCGCGAAGGCAGAAACCATGGTGCTGCTGGGCATCGGCTTGGTGTTCTTCTTCCAGGCCATGCTGGCGCTTATCCAGTACCAGTCCTCGGCCGAGGCGCTGCAACAGATCGTCTTTTGGTCCATGGGCTCTCTTACCCGCGCCAATTGGGCGGCCAACGGCGTGCTGGCGGCCGTGCTGATTATCGCCCTGCCCATTCTGTGGGCGCTGGGCTGGCGCCTTACTGCCTTGCGGCTTGGCGATGCCCGCGCCACCGCCATGGGCGTTAATACCTCCCGCCTGCGCATCGTGGTGCTCATCGTCGTGTCGCTCGTCGCGGCGACGACCGTGGCCTTTGCCGGCATCATCGGTTTCATTGGTCTGGTCGGCCCGCATATTGCCCGCATGCTGGTGGGCGAGGACCAGCGCTACTTCTTGCCGGCCTCAATGGCGGCGGGCGCGGCCGTGATGTGTGCCGCGCATGCGGTCAGCCTGATGATTAAGCCGGGCCTGGCTATTCCCATTGGCATTGTTACCTCGCTTTTGGGCGTGCCATTCTTCATTGCCATCGTCATGACCCGAAGGAGGGCCCTGTGGACGTAGAACTGACTATTTCCGGGCTGAGTGCAGCCTATGGCAAGCACCGCGTACTGGAGTCCGTGGATGTGGAAAAACTCCACGGCGGGCAGTTGGTGGGCCTGTTGGGGCCGAATGCTTCCGGCAAGACCACGCTTATCAAGTCCCTGGCCGGCGTGCACCGCGGCTGCGACGGAGACGTGGATTTCCGCGTCGATGGCACGGCCCCGCGCGGCAAGCGCCGCCGGCAGCTCATCGGCTACGTGCCGCAGGATCTCACGAGCACGGCCGCGCTGCGGGCGTTTGAGGCCGTGCTGATCTCTGCGCGCCGTGAAGCCTGCGAGGACCCGATTACGCGCACCGGTGAGGTGCTGCACTCGCTGGGGCTGGATGCGATTGCCTCGCGCTACCTCAACGAGCTTTCCGGCGGCCAGCGCCAGCTGGTGGCGGTGGCGCAGATGTTGGTGGGCAACCCAGGCCTGATGCTTCTCGACGAACCTACCTCCGCCCTCGATCTGCACCACCAGATCTTCGTGCTGGACGAGGTGCGTGCCAAGGCGAAGCGCGACGGCAGCCTGGGCTTGGTGGCCATCCACGATATTAACCTGGCTGCGCGCATGTGCGACCAGCTGGTAGTGCTCAAAAAGGGCCATATTCGCGCCCAGGGCAAACCTTCGGACGTTCTCACGGGGGAGCTCGTGGAAGGTGTGTATGGGGTAGAGGCGGACGTCGTCCAGCATGGCGGCGCTCCACTCATTGCCCCGCTGCGGGTGAGATAACAAAAAGGCCGGGCTATTGCCCGGCCTAATTTTTTAACTTAAATTTTTAAGTGGTGCGCCATCAGGTGTCTGGTTCCATGACATCGTTCCGCTCTGTCTCACGACATCATTCCGCCCCACAAGGCCCTGA
>NZ_JASOKQ010000027.1:0-28477 GCF_030216265.1 Corynebacterium sp. UMB0012 | reverse complement strand
ACCTTATATCCGCCCGATTTACCCAGCCTGAGCAGCAAGATCGCTGTAACTCAGACACACTTTTTGCTACTTAACCCAAAAATCCCGGCTCCGTGCGGTGAAGCAGGAGCCGGGATTTCCTTTGGCGGAGGATGTGGGATTTGAACCCACGAGGGGCGTGAACCCCGCACGCGTTCCAGGCGTGTGACATAGGCCGCTAGTCGAATCCTCCGAGAAGAAACATTAGCAGCCGTGGCAATTATTTTACCAATCGCCAGGTCAGGGCCTATTTCTGGCGATCTAATGCCGTTTGTGTCGGATGGTCCTTGGGTTGCGCGCCGGTGGGCGGTGGTAGCCCGTGCGGCCGGAGGCCCATTTGGCTAAACCGGCGCGCGGGCGTTAAAGTATGGGACAGGATTCCGCGTGGCGTCCATCCTCTGAACTCCCCCAGGGCAGGAATGCAGCAAGGGTCAGGAGGCTCTGGCGGGTGCGCGGGGTCCCCTTTTTGTATGGCGTGCGTTACTATTGGGGGCTAAAAGTCGCCCTATACATGGAAGGTAGACATACGCATGTCGCTTCTTACTTTGGAATCGTCCGAACTCGCGGAGCTCGCCGCCCAGGTCCGTAAGGACTACGAGGATCTTAAGGCTAAGGGCCTGAAATTGGACCTGACCCGCGGAAAGCCGGCGAAGGCGCAGCTAGACCTCTCCAATGATCTCCTTGCTCTGCCCGGCCTAGGCCATTACACTGACGCGGCCGGAAACGACCTGCGTAACTACGGCAACCAAAAGGGCATCAAAGAACTGCGCGATATCTGGGGCAAGCTGACCAACATGGACCCAGAGCTGCTGGTTGCCGCAGACTCGTCCTCGCTGAACATCATGTTCGACCTGATTTCTTGGGCGTTTCTCTTCGGCACCAATGATTCCGCACAGCCGTGGAGCAAGGAAGAAAAGCTCAAGTGGATTTGCCCGGTGCCGGGCTACGACCGTCACTTTGCCATCACGGAGCAATTCGGCTTCGAGCTGGTCACGGTGCCAATGGAGGAGGACGGGCCGGATGTAGAGGCCGTCGAAAAGCTGGTGGCGGATCCGGCAGTCAAGGGCATGTGGGTAGTGCCGATGTTCGCTAACCCCACCGGCGCCGTGATTTCTGAAGACAAGGCCCGCCGCCTCGCCCGCATGGAGGCCGGCGCGCCGGACTTCCGCATCGTGTGGGATAACGCCTACGCCGTGCACACCCTGACCGAGGACTTCCCGGAAATCCTGCCGATTCTGGATATCGCTGCGGAAGAAGGCAACCCGAACCGCTTCTGGGCCATGTCTTCGACCTCGAAGATCACCTTCGCGGGCGCGGGCGTGGGCTTCTTCGGCACCTCGGAGGACAACCTCGAGTGGTACCTGGAGCACGCCGGCATCCGCGGCATCGGCCCCAATAAGATTAACCAGCTGGCACACCACGAGTTCTTCGGCTCTGCCGAGGGCGTGCGCGCCGTGATGCGCCGCCACGCAGCGCTGATTAAGCCCAAGTTCGATGCCGTGCTGCGCATCCTGGACAAGCGCCTCGGCGAGTACGAGGTGGCGCAGTGGACCAACCCGAAGGGCGGCTACTTCATCTCCCTCGACGTCGTCGACGGCACCGCCAACCGCGTCTGGGAGCTGGCGCGCGATGCCGGCATCCTGCTCACCCAGGCCGGATCCGCCTACCCTTATGGCCAGGACGACAATGACCGCAATATCCGCCTCGCCCCAACCCTGCCGCCACAGGAGGAGGTCGAGGCCGCGATGGACGGCGTTGCCACCTGCGTCCTGCTCGCCGCCGTGGAGAAGCTGGGGGCCTAAAATCAACGCCGACGAGTCTGCCCTGTGGCTGAGCGAGATTATCCCGGCGCCGCTGGAGTTCCGCTACGTTGAGGGGCGCCGGCTAGCCCTTGCCTCGCTTGCCGACGCCCAATCGCTCGCCCTCACCACCACCTTCAGCACCACCGATACCGGCCTGCAAAGCCAGGACGACGGCACCGATGTGCGCTGCGAGCTGCTCACGGTGGCACGCACCGGGCAGCCCGAGGTGGCCGCCGCCATCAACGCCGCGGCCGACACCTTCGAAAAGGCCGGCGGCCTGCTGCCGGCGCAGCCGGGCGTGATGCTGCCGTCCATCCTCGATGTCCCAGATATCACCGTGCACCACGGCCTGTTCATCGCCCCGTACCTGTGGGGCGGGCAGACCCCGCAGTTTCGCGAGGAGGGCCGCCTGACCCTCATCTTGCAGCTGCTCATGCTGACGGATTCGGAATATGCGTTTGGGGTAGAAGAGGGCGTCGGCAAGCTGCAGGGAGCGGTGGCCGAGCAGGGCATTGACCTGCTGGACTGGTCGCGCGAGGGTTAGCCGGTAAACTGGCTAACCGTGGCTTTATACCGGAAATATCGTCCAGCAACGTTCGCGGAGGTCGTGGGCCAAGAGCAGGTCACCACGCCGCTATCCGCCGCCCTTGATGCAGGGCGCATCAACCACGCCTACCTCTTTTCCGGCCCGCGCGGCTGCGGCAAGACCTCCTCGGCGCGGATTATGGCCCGCTCGCTCAATTGCGAGCACGGGCCGACCTCGACGCCGTGTGGCAAGTGCGATTCCTGCGTCTCCCTCGCCCCCGGCGGCCCTGGCAACCTGGACGTGACGGAGCTCGACGCTGCCTCGCACAACGGCGTGGAGGACATGCGCGAGCTGCGCGACCGCGCCTACTACGCGCCGGCCGAATCGCGCTACCGCATCTTCATTATTGACGAGGCGCATATGATTTCGCCTTCCGGTGCGAACGCACTGCTCAAGGTGGTGGAAGAGCCGCCCGAGCACGTCATTTTCATTTTCGCAACCACGGAGCCGGAGAAAATCATCGGCACCATTCGCTCGCGTACCCACCACTATCCCTTCCGCCTGTTGACCCCGCCGGCCATGAAGGGCTTGCTGCAGCGCACCGTTGCGGCCGAAGGCGTGCAGGTCGAGGACGCCGTGTACCCCATGGTCATTGAGGCGGGCGGCGGTTCCCCGCGCGATACTTTGTCTCTGCTGGACCAGCTGCTGGCCGGCGCTGGGCCCGATGGCCTGACCTATGACCTTGCCCGGCCGCTTTTGGGTGTCACCGATGTCTCGCTGCTTGACGACGCCATCGAAACCCTCGCCAACCAAGACAAACCCGGCCTCTTCGCGATGGTCGACCACGTCATCGAGGCCGGCCACGACCCGCGCCGCTTCGCCGTCGATTTGCTCGACCGTTTGCGCGATTTGATGATTCTGCAGGCCGTGCCCGGCGCCATCGAAGCCGGCCTCGTCTCCGCGCCCACCGACCGCGCTTCCGTGCTCACCGCCCAAGCGCAGCGTTTTTCCGGACCGCAGCTGACTTACCTGGCCTCCACGGTCAACGACCGCATCAGCGACCTCACCGGTGCGACTTCGCCGCGCCTGCTGCTAGAAATCATGTGCGCGCATCTGCTTATCGGGTCCACCGGTCCCGCTGCCGCCGCACCTGCAGCGGCTCCCGCTCCCGCCCCCGCTGCCAATGCTGCCGCGGCCTCGCCCGCGCCGGCTGGCCCTGCGACCCCGGGCGGTGCTCCCGCGGCCAACTCTGCCGTCGCCGGTGCTCAAGACCCCCAGTCCGCCGCTGCTGCTATCATCGCTCGCCGCCGCGCCAAGTCCCAGGAGCAGCAGGCTTCTACCCCTTCTTCTGCTCCAACCTCTGCACCGGCCGCTCAGCCGCAACCGCAGGTCCCGTCCCAACCGGAATCGCAACCGGATGCGCAGCCGAAGGCGCAACCCGAGCAGCCGGCAGCCGCCGAGGCGCACAGCACGCAGAAGCCTCAGAACCAAGAGCCGCAGCCGAAACCGCAGCAGCAAGAGGCTGGGGACCCGTGGCAGCGTGAGCGGAAAATCCCGCAGGCAGAGGTGCCCGAGCAGCAATCGGCGCAGTCGGCGCAGAGCGAGGCGCCGCACTCAGCGCCGACTCAGGAGAAGCATCGCGAGCCACTAGAGAAGCCCGTACCGTCCCGCGCGGAGGAATCTGCCCAGGAAACCAAGCCGGAGTCTGGGGCGGAGTCTGGCGCAGAGAAGGCGTCGGAAATGGCGCAGCCGCAGGCGGCGGAGGAGCCGGCGGGCGACTTCGCAGAGGCCGTGAGGGAGAAATGGGTGGCGTTGAGGGGGAGCGTCGGAAAGCGGAATAAGGTGGCTGAAATCATGCTGGCCGAAGCCCGCGTGCTTGGCTTCCGCGATGGCACCCTGACGCTGGGGCACACCACCGGCGCGCTGGCCGAGCGCATCAACGCACCCGCCAATAACGCCGTCATCGTGGAGGTGCTCAAGGAGGAGTTCCAGCGCGATGTGGCCGTGACCTGTGTGGTGGGCACCGACCCGAAGACCGCCGGTTTCGATGCCCCGCGGCCGCCACAGCGCAAGGAAGCGTGGACGCCGAATCAGCCGGCGCGCGAGCCTGCCGACGACCAGGAGGCGGAGAGTAGACCGGAAAGCGCGCCCGGGTGGCGCTCGCGCATCGCACGGGCGACGCAGGCTGCCAAGCAGCGCGATGAATCGCAGTTCAGCAACGGCGTGCCGCTGCCGCCCGAGCCTGAGCCGGACTTTGCCGCTCCGCCCGAGGAGCCGCCGGCCTACACCCGCGACGACGAAGAGCGCGACATGATGGAGGCCGCGCAGTCGACCGGCGAGATGGATCATCGCAGCGCTACCGAGGTAGCTATGGAGCTGCTGGAGCGCGAGCTGGGCGCCCGGCGTGCCTAACCCAGCGAGCACGGTACACTCGGGCGGTAGCGAAATTTACAGTTGAATTAGAAAGGAAACAACATGGCTGACCAAGACCCAATGCAGCAGGCAAATGACATGAACGACCTCATCGCGCAGGCCGCGCAGGTGCAGGCAGACCTGCAGAAGGCGCAGGAAGAAATCCTCGCCACCAACGTCGAGGGCCAGGCAGGAAACGGCCTGGTTAAGGTGACCATGACCGGCGGCGCCGAGCTCGTGGACCTGCAGATTGATAAGTCCGTCGTGGACCCGGAGGACGTCGACACCCTGCAGGACCTGGTCATGGGCGCGTTCAAGGAGGCCCACGCTGCGGCCGGCCGCCTGGCACAGGAAAAGATTGGCCCGCTGTCCCAGGGCATGGGCGGCCAGGGTGGCCCGTCTTTTGAGGATGTCTTCGGCGGCAACCAGTAGCCCGCACGATACGATAAAAGGCCGTTGCCCCGCGCTGGGGCCGCGGCCTTTTGCTGATTTTGGGAGTAATTGATGTTTGAAGGACCTCTGCAAGACCTCATCGACGAGTTTTCGCGCCTGCCGGGCATCGGCCCGAAGTCGGCGCAGCGCATCGCGTTTCACGTTTTGCACATGGAACCCGAGGACATCGAGCGGCTGCAGAACGCATTGGGCGCGGTGCGCGATGGCGTGACCTTTTGCCGCATCTGCTGCAATATTTCCCGCGAGGATGTCTGCCGCATCTGCATTAATTCGCAGCGCGACGCCTCGACCATATGCGTGGTGGAGGAGCCGAAGGATATCCAGGTCATCGAGCGCACCGGCGAGTATGAGGGCCGCTACCACGTCTTGGGTGGCGCGCTGGATCCGCTGGCGAATGTGGGCCCGCGCGATTTGAATATTTCCACGCTGCTGCAGCGCCTGGGCGGCGTGCTGCCGGATCGCGAGCTGGCGGATTCCACCCCTGAAGCCCCGCTTTACGACGCCACCCCCACCATCCACGAAGTCATTCTCGCCACCGACCCCAATACCGAGGGCGAGGCCACCGCCGCATACCTGGTGCGGTTGCTGCGTGACTTCCCTGATTTGAAGATCACCAGATTGGCCTCCGGCATGCCGCTCGGAGGCGATCTGGAGTTCGTGGACGAGCTCACCTTGTCCCGCGCGCTCTCTGGCCGCCTGACCATTTAACGCGGGGAATCCGCAAGCGCGGGCTAGGGGACGGCGGCCGTGGGCCCGGTTCGCGCGCGGCCGGTGAACACCGGCGGGCCGTGCGCTCTGCTGGCCGTCCCGTTATCTGCGCTGCTGTGTATACCGCTGTGGCCGCTATGCATGCTGCTATGCGGGCTGCTAGGCGTAGCGTTGTGCCGGCTGGCGGGCGGGAGCCAAGCGATTCGACCGTTGACGCGGGCCATGCGGCCGCGGCCCGGCAGGCCGTTGATGGAGTTGTGATACGGGCAGAGCAGCGTCATGTTTTCGGGGTGGGTGAGGCCGCCGCGGGAGTATTCGATGAGGTGGTGGGCTTGGCATTCGGAGGCGGGGCGTCGGCAAGCGGGCCAGGCGCAGCGGGCGCCTTCGGCCTCGAGCATGCGACGCTGCTTAGGGGAGGCCTGCCGGGTGCGGTAGAGATTGACGGGGCCGCGCTCGGGATGGATGAGCGTGAAAAGGCCGGCGCCGGCTAGGGTGCGGCGGACGAGTTCGGCGCCGGTGATGGTCGCGCCAGTGGTCATCGCGAGGCGGATGTCGTCGCCGTCGCCTGTCAGGATTTTCAGGTAATCCGGCAGCTCCATGATGACATTTGTGGTCACGGTCGCGGGCGCGGCGGCGCGGGAACCGGTGAGCCAGGCCAGCGGGTCGGACTTGGCGGCGGCCCAGATATCGGCCATCTGCGCGGCGGGGCCGGTGAAACTCAGAGTAGTTTTCTCGCCGTGCATGATACGGCGGCCGCCGTCCTCGCGCTCGGGCGGCGGGTTGATTTCGCGCAGCAGCCGAGTCGCCGCGCGCGAGACCTGCGCGGTGGTGCCGGCGGTGGCGCACAGCTTCTCGCGAAATTGCCAGCGTTTGGTGGGGTCAGAAATGCCGCGCGAGCGGCGGGCGATGAGCGCGAGGGTCTCCAGGCTGTGTTGGTTGCGGCGCGCGGCGGCTAGGGCGCGGGATTGGTAGCGCGAGTGGCTGGTGGGGGAGAGGAAGGCCGCGGCGGTGCGGCGCAGGGTGCGCGCTTGATCCGCGGGCAGGGGCAGGCTGGAGGCGGCATGGGCTTCTTCGAGAAGGTCCACGCCGCGCTTAGCGATGTCGCCCAGCTGCTCCAATAACGTCATGCCCCGCAGCCTATGGGCGGGGGCAGGCGGCTACAAGGGCAGGCGGCCGAGCCTGTGGATAACTCGGGGTTTCTGGGGCTGCTGGGCGAAGTTATCCACAGGTTTTGGCCTATCTTTGGGAGCGCGGGGGCTCAGAGGCGTTGAAACGTTCGACGCGCAGGCGGTCGACGGCCGGAATCTCAAGCGGCTCCAGATCCGCGAGGGCCACGCCCATCGCTTGGGAGAGGAGGAGATCGGCCAGCTGCGGGTTTCGGGCCAGCGCCGGGCCGTGCATATAGGTAGCGATGACGCTGCCTTGGACGGCGCCTTCGTAGGTGCGCTGGGCGGAGCCGTCACTGAGATCGGCGGTGGCGGCCTGGTCGGCATTGCCATTGCCGCGGGTGAGCGTGCCGAGCGGCTGCGCAGAGGGGCCGAGGATGGTGGCACCTAGGTGGTTTTCAAAGCCGGTCAGCGGTTCGGTGAGGTCCGCGGTGACTCCGGCGCGGGTGGGCTCGGAGGCCACCTCGCCGATGGCGCGGTCCTGCATGCCGGCCGTGGTGGCGTCGAGCAGCCCGACGCCGTCGATAATGCGGCCGGAGGCGCGGAAGGATTCGCCGAGGACTTGCAGGCCGGCGCAAATGGCAAAGACGGGGCGGCCGGCGTTAGCGGCGCGGGTAAGGCCGCCATCAGAAATCAGGTGGTCTGCGGCCAGGATCTGCGCGGTATCTTCGCCGCCGCCGAGGGTGTAGATATCCAGCGTCTCGGGCACGGGCTCGCCCAAGCGGATGGGGTGAATCTCCGCCTTGAAGCCGCGCATGCGGGCGCGCTGGCGCAGGACGAGGGCGTTGCCGTCGTCGCCGTAGGTACCGAGGACGTCGGGAAGCACTAGGCCGATATTAAGCATTGGTGGCCTCCTTGGAAAGCGCCTTCTTCAAATCGCGGAAGGCGGTGTAGTTGGCGAGGACCTCGATGCGGCCCTCCGGGCAGGCGGCGAGCGCATCCATCGGATCCGGGATGAGCTCGTGGGAAATATCGGCGTAAACCAGGCGCACGGCCAGGTCGGTGCCGCGCTCGCCGGCGGCCTTGACGCTTAAGCCATTGAAGCCTTCGAATTTCACGTCCCAGAGCCAGGACATGTCGATGCCATCGGCCACCTGGCCATTGGTGGCGATGACCAGACCATCGGCGCTGCGGTCCACCATGGACAGCGCTTCTTGCCAGCCGGCCGGGTTCTTGGCCAGCAGCAGGCGAATCTCGCGGCCCTTCCAGTGGATAGTGGAGTAGCGGCCGGCAACGTCATCGATGCCCTCGGCGGCCGCAATGGCCTTATCCAGGTCCACGCCGAAGCCGGCTACGGCCGCGGCGATGGCCTGGGCGGCGTTGCCACGATTGGCGCGACCGGGCAGCGCCAGGTTCAGCGGGCGCTTGGCGGTGGGGGTGATAATGCCATGCTTATCGACGCCCCAGGTAGGCTGCGGCCGGCGGAATTCGCGGCCGTCGGCAAGCGGCTTAACGGCATACCAGTCATCCTCGGTGCGCACGACGTGCCCGCCGGTACGCGGGCAGGTGACGGAATCGCCGAGCCAGCCGGCTCCGGCCGAGACCCAAATGACATTCTTGGCGTCATAGGCTACGGAGGTCATGAGCACGTCGTCGCAGTTGGCGATGACGAGCATGTCCGGGTGAGCCTCCACGGCGCCGCGCAGCGCGCGCTCAATCTTGTTGATTTCGCCCACGCGGTCCAGCTGGTCGCGGGTGAGATTAAGCAGAACCAGAACCTGCGGGTTGAGGCTATCGGCCACGTGGGGCACGTGGAGCTCGTCCACCTCGAGGACCAGGTGCGAGGCGTCTTTACCGGCCATGAGCGCGGAGATGATGCCGGCGTCCATGTTATCGCCGCCGTCGTTGGTGGCTACGGTGTGCTCGGCGCGAACCGCGGCGGCCAACATACGGGTGGTGGTGGACTTGCCGTTGGTGCCGGTAACCAGCACAGCTGGGCGCCCACCGCCCAGGTTGGTCATGATGGAAGGGTCAATGGCATTGGCGATTAGACCACCGATCATTCCGCCGGCGCCACGGCCGGTGGCGCGGGAAGCGGTGGTGGCCAGCTTCGCGGCGGTTGTGGCGGTGGTGGTGCGCAACTTTTTCAGCGCACCCGGGACTCTAAAACTCATGTCCCCTAGGGTAGTCGGGCGGGCGGCTTAGTCGTTCTTTTTCGCCGCCGAGCCGCCAGAATTTCGTCGGCCCCTGCCGCGACCACCGCGGCCGCCACGGCGCCGGCGCCGCTTGTTGTTCTTACCGCCGCCCTTTTTGTTGTGCTGCGGTGGGCGTTGGGCCCGCGGCGCAGGCTTAGCGGATTCGGGTTCGGGCTCGGCGTCTTCGATGCGCGTGAGGGCGTCAAGAAACGCGGCATCCGACATCAGCGGAATGCCCTTGCGGTGGGCGTGCATGGGCTTTCCCACCAGCTCCGTGGTGACATTGCAGACCACCAGCGAGGACTCGCGGGTAAGCTTTTCCGAATAATTGAGCTCCTCGCGCATGAGCGCGGCGATGATGGTGTCCGGATCCTCGAGGATTTCCGGTGCGACGACGATTTCCATGCCGCGGCGCAGCTCCTTGCCCGGCTCGTATTTGCCGGGGTTGTGGTGCTGGACGGGGGCCTCGGCGGCGTCGACGCGCACGTGGGAGCGTTGCAGCCCGAAGCGATCGGCGCGCACGTCCTCGGGCGCATAGCTGCGCACAGTGCCGCCTTCTTGCTTGCGGTAGAGCGCGATAAGCAGCTCGGTTTGCTCGCGGGAGGTTTCTGGCTCGGGCCGGCCGGCGCGCTCCACCGAAGCTTTCGGCGTGGCGTCCAGGCCGCTCTGCTTGGCGACGCCCCCCAACCGCACATCATTCGACCGCACCTGCTGCGCATAGGAGGTGGCCAAGGTATCGATTATGCGAACCGGTGTGGGGACGTGTCCGACCTTTTGGCGGCGCCGGCGGCCCTTGTTGCGGCCGCGGTTGCGCGCCCGGTTTTGGCGGGCGGCGGCCATCATGGCGCGCCGGGCCTCGGCGACGAGAAAGCCCCAGGTATAGGGGAGATCGTGGACGATGAGCGTGCGGCCGTCGATTAGCTTGTCCAGCGATTTAAGGATTTTGCCAAAGGCGGGAGCCTGCTCAATATCGGTGGTGCTCAGCCCGTGGAGGTGGCGCGGTCCGGCATCGATATCGGGTTTGAGGACGGCGTGGAAGAGCTGGCCGTGGTTGCCGGCGTCGTTGAATGCGATGGCGTCGATAGTAACGATGCGCCCCGTCGTGGGATGGATGCCGGTGGTCTGCAGGGTCAGCGCCACGTAGGGGTAGTCGGCCGCATCGGTGGATGAGTCGGCTTGCTGCGGCTGCTGTGGCTTCTGGTTAGCCGCTTTCGGCGCGGCAGGTCGCTCGTGGCGGGCAGATGGGTGCGGCTTTGGCTTTGGTATCGGCTTGGGTTTTGCGGCGTCCGGTTCGCCGGACGGTCGCACCGCGCGGCGCGGCCGGGCGCGTCGCTGTTCTGTGCCCGGTTTGGGCGCTGTGGACCTGGCCGCGTGGCGCGAAGCCACCGTCGCGGGCGACGGCGCTGGGGCCGACGCCGGCGTGTGCTGCGGGGAGGGGCCAGGTGTGTTGTTCATTAAACTCAGTGTAGTATCCCGCAATTCGCGCAGGGGGACAGGGCGCGCCGCTTAATTTTCCACGACGATGACAATGACCTTCGGCGGGGTTGTTGGCTCTTCGGGCTCCTCAGGTCGCCCCGGTTCCTCCGACTGCTGCGGTTCTTCCGGCTCGAGCGGTACCAGGGGCACCTCCGGTCCATCCGTTGCGCTGCGGTATGTAGTCGGCAGTGCCGGTTCGGGCTCTACGGTGATCTCTGGTTCTGGCTCCGGGGTGGGCTCGAGCTCAGGGCCAGGAATTGTCGTCGTAGGTGCAGTGGTCTCCGGCTCTGGCGTTGGTTCGAGCTTGGAACCTGTGATAGTGGTATCCGGCGCCGGCTTAGGCTCGGACTCCGAGGGCTTTGGTTCCGAAGACTCAGGCGCTGAGGTGGGCGTAGACGGGTCTGCAGCCTGGGTCGGCTCAGACGTTGGCTCGCTCGTGGCAGAACTGGTGGCGGAGCTGGAAGGCTCTGCGGTCTGCTTTTCCGTCGAGGCTGCGGTGGTAGTTTCAGTCGTCGTTTCCTCGGAAGTTGTCTTTTCCGAGGTAGACGCGCTTGAGGTCGGCAGATCGGACGGCTCGGCAGACTGGGAGGACGAGGAGGTTGCGGTCGGTCCCTTGGCTGCTACCTCGGGTGCGGGTTCCGAGCTGGAGGATGGCGTCGAGGCAGGCGTGGTCCGAGACGGTGCCGGTGCCGGTGCCGGGGCTGGGGCCGAGGCGACGTCATTGGCTGCGGCCATGGCGGCAGCGGCCGCGGCGGAGGCGGCGCGGGAAATTGCCTGGGAATCCTCGCCGTGGTGGCCGCCGCGGGGTTCGCTGTGGTGGCCACGTCGGTTGTCGGCGGCAGGGGCTTGGGCGCGGTCAGCGTGAGGAGAGTGCGTCGCGCTGGGCTTCTTCGTGGTCTGCGAAGTGGAGGGGGCGTCGGCAAGCGGGGGCTGAGCTGAGGTACCGCTGGTGGGGCCGGCATCGTGGATGCGCGGCGTGGCGGGGTGCGCGGGGCGCTTGGGGCCATTGCCGTCGAAGTGGGAAGAATCGAGGGAGGAATGGTTGTCTTCCGGAGCGGGCGCGGTGGAATGCGCGTTGGTGTCTGAAAGGGCTTCGTTCTCGCTCAGCAGGTTGGTGGCTACGGTGGCACCGCCACCAACGAGCACGGCGACGCCGGCTGCGGCCAGCAGGTTCGAGGTCACGGCACCGGATGCGCCGGCAGCACCGACGGCAGAGGTGACGCTGAAACCGCTGGCTGCGGAGGTACCGGCGGTAGAGACACCGGTAGCGGGGCCGCCGGGGACAGCGGATGCAGCCTGAGCGCGAGCTGCGGTAGCAGCGGACATGATGGCGGTGCCACCGGCGACGACGCCCAAAATTAGGCCCGCGTGGTGCTTATTGGCGGCGTTATGCGCATAAATGGTGAGCGCGGGGCGGTCATCGGCGTTGTAGTGGAAGTAACCGTGGGCAATGGCGAGGCGGCCGGTCTTGGTGCAGTCGAGGACGGCGGGGGCGATCTCGCGGGCGGCTTCCCGGGGAAGGGAGCCTAAGAAGGTGCTATTGATATAGACGTCGACGGTATTGCGGCGCAGGAAACCGCGGGTGCGCAAAGAAACGAGGTAGTGCTCGTCGGTGTGCGGAAAGGCGATGACGTCCTTGGAAAACTCCGTCAGCGTGGCGGTGGTCTCGCCGGGCAGCATGGTCCAGCGCTGCGCCGGCGGGTTATTGGCGGGAATGCACAGGTGCGGCGCCGGCAGGAGCAGGTTCAGTGTGGGCCAGTCTTCCCCAGAGGCATCCGTCATGCTCACATGGGCGGTGGCGCGTGGGTGCAGGCCGGCGCTGAGAATCCAGTCAAAGAGGGCATAGGCCTGGGAATCGGCGGCACTGAGGTGGCCCACAAGAGAGTCACCGATCCGAATCGCGAAGCCTTCCTCGGCGGTGCGGGGGCCGAGCTCCGCGGAAAGGTAACCGTCCTCCGCGGCGGTGGACTCGAGCAAGTCGCTGAAAGTCTCCGGCGACACATCCGCAATGGGCAGGTTATGGATTACGCCAAAACCGTGGTCAGGGACCACGTAGGTGGCGGAATCCAGCGAAGTCATTGGGGCCTTTCCATGAGAAACAGTATTAACTTCGCATTTTAAGCATCGTTAGGGGCGATTTCCAATTTCCCAACCCGGCGAGAAAGGGGCGTTATCCTGCCCCAAAAGTTTCTACAGAATAAAAACAAGCACAGCGATAAGCGCTGCAATTACCAGCAGGGCAATGAGGGCAGGCCACCACTGGCGGCGCGGTGCGGAGTCATCGACGTTGACGGCGCGAAAGCTTGTGGTTTCGAAGGTTTCGGTGGCGGCGGGGGAGGTAGGGGTGGCGTCGGCAAGCGAGGCTTCCTTTGAATCCGGCAGCGGCGCACCCGCATAGATGCTGAGCACCCGGCCGGCGCTGCGCGGCGCATGGTAGGCATGGGCCAGGGTTGTGCCCTGCTTGGCGACGTCCACCCCATCCAGCCGCCCCACCCACTGCGGGCCCAAATAAGCATCGGCGCCGGATCCGGTGGTGCTGGGTGAAAGCGTCACCAATACGTGCATGCGCGCGTGGGCGGGAATATCCAGATCCGCGGGTAGCTCGGTGATGTTGATGGGCGGGGCATAGCCCAGCATCGTCCACGCACCGGCCGGCGGGTTATTGGCCGGCAGGCAGAGCCCCGGCCGGGGCAACAGCAGGGACAGGGAGCCATCGGGCTGCGGCGCGGCCGTAGCTGCAGGAGTGAGCCCAGCGCGAAAAAGCAGATCTATCTCGGGGTATTCGGCGCGGTCTGCGCTGGTGATATGCCCGATGGGGGAGTCGGTGCGCACCTCCAGGCCACCGTCCTGGCGGGGCGCCAAGGTGACGGTGAACTCCTGGTTTTCCTTCGTTTGCGCACCATAGACGGGCAGGGCCTGCACGGCGCCCAAGCCGCGGTGCGGAATGAGGTAGGTAGAAGAAGGCATACCCACCCTTCTACCACGCCAGGGCGCGGCACTGGTGTGCAGCACCGGCGGCCGGGCTTAGGCCAGGGCGCGATTGACGGCGGAGTTAATTGCGTTAATGGAAGCCCGCGTGGTGGATCCGGCGATGCCGGCGCCCCACACCTTGTTCTGGTTAACGTCGGCTGCGATATAACAGGCGGCCTCGGCATCGTCGCCAGCGGAGCGGGACTGCTGGGAGTATTCCATGACCTCGAAGTCGATGCCCAGGGATTCCAGCGCGTTGGCATACGCCGCGATGGGGCCGTTGCCGGTGCCGGAGACAGTGGACTTTTCCCCGCGGAAGGTCACGGTGGCGGTCACGGCAGCGTCCTCCTCGTCCGTTGGGGCATTGTCCATATGGAAGGACGCTAGGGCCAGTGGAGTCTCGCGGTCCAAGAACTCGGTGGCAAAGATGTCCCACATGTTCTTGGAATTGACCTCGCCGCCCTCGGAGTCAGTGATTTCCTGCACCACGGTGGAAAATTCCGCTTGCATGGCGCGCGGCATATTGATGCCGTGGTCGGTCTTCATGATGTAGGCAACGCCGCCCTTGCCGGACTGGGAGTTGACGCGGATGACCGCCTGGTAGTCGCGGCCCACGTCCTTTGGATCGATGGGCAGGTAGGGAACCTCCCAGATGGCCTCGCGCAGTTCTTCCCACGAGACCTCGGTATTGTTCGCGCCGGGGCGGATGGTGGCCGCCAGCGCATCGAGGCCCTTGTTGATGGCGTCTTGGTGGGAACCGGAAAAGGCGGTAAAGACTAACTCGCCGCCATAGGGGTGGCGCTCCGGCACGCGCAGCTGGTTGCAGTATTCAACGGTCTCGCGGATCTGCGGCAGATCGGAGAAGTCAATCTGTGGGTCCACGCCTTGGGTGAGCATGTTCAGGCCCAGGGTGATGAGATCGACGTTGCCGGTGCGCTCGCCGTTGCCAAATAGGCAGCCCTCGATGCGGTCCGCGCCGGCCATAAAGCCCAGCTCGGCGGCGGCAATTCCCTCGCCGCGGTCATTGTGCGGGTGCAGCGAGAGCAAGATGTCTTCGCGGCGGGCCAGGTTGCGGTGCATCCACTCGATGGAATCGGCGTAGACATTGGGCGAGATCATCTCCACGGTGGACGGCAGGTTGATGATCATCGGGTTATCCGGGGAGGGATCCATGATTTCTACTACCTCATCGCAGACCTCGCGGGCGAAGTCCAGCTCGGTGCCGGTAAAGGACTCGGGGGAGTATTCCCAGCGCCACGTGGTGTCGGGGTAGTCCGCGGCGATGGACTTGATGAGTGCGGCGGCGTCAGTAGCCAGCTTCTTAATGGCGGGCTTGTCCTTGCGGAAGACCACACGGCGCTGCAGCTTCGAGGTGGAGTTATAGAAGTGCACGATAACGTTCTTGGCGCCCTCGCAGGCCTCAAAGGTGCGGCGGATCAGGTGCTCGCGGGCTTGGACTAGCACTTGGATGGTGACGTCATCGGGAATCTTATTGCCCTCGATGATTTCGCGGACGAAGTTGAAATCCGTTTGGGAAGCGGACGGGAAGCCGACCTCGATTTCCTTGTAGCCCATTTTGACCAGAAGGTCGAACATGCGGTGCTTGCGCTCTGGGCTCATGGGATCAATGAGCGCTTGGTTGCCATCGCGCAGATCCACTGCGCACCACTGTGGGGCGTGGGTGATTTTCTTGCTGGGCCACGTGCGGTCCGGCAGATCGATGTCTTCCACTTCGACGGCGAAGGGCTGGTAGCGCTCGTGGGGCATGGCGGAGCCGCGCTGCTTATTCCACGCGGGCTGTCCCTCGCGGCGTGGGCCGTTGGGGGTGGTGATATCGCGAGGGGCGCTGATAAAAGAGTCGGTGGGGGACATGGTGCGGTTTCCTTGTCTGTGGTGTCTGTGGGGAGACGGCCAGCTGGGCTTGGGTAGCCGGACTCCGCGACGGGGCGCTGGCCAGTGCTTAGGCCGAAATCCCGCCGCGGCAGATAAGGAGTAGGTCAATCCGCTGTGTCATATCGGTCACACTACAGGCTCTCTCACTATGTGGCAAGAGATTTCATTCAATGAGACGCGGCGGCGGTGCGGTACTATGCCTTTCGTGTCTACGGCCCTCCATTCCGCATCCAACTCGTCGTCCTTACTGCGCTCCTTGTGGGCGCCTGCCGCGCTCGTTGCGCTCATCGGAGCTGCGGTGCGCGTGGGCGTGCTCGCGGCGGTGGCCGCCGTGCAGGACGATAAGCTCTGGGGACTGCTCAATAAGTGGGACGCCAAGCACTACGTAGAAATCGCCCGCGGCGGGTACTTCGGTGCGGATATCTCTACGGATGGGCCGGTCCATGAGACAACCATGGCCTTCTTTCCGGGTTTTCCCTTCCTGGTGCGTGCGGTAAGCGGCATCTTGGGAACCGGTGAGGCTGGCACTGCCATCGCGCTCAACGTGCTCTTTAGCATCGCGCTGGCCGCTGGGGTGATGGCCTTGGCCGCGCAGATGGGCATGGGAAAGTGGGCCCAAGTGCTCAGCGCCGTAGTGGTAACCAGCGCGCCGATGTCCATCGTGTTTTCTATGCCGTATACCGAGGCGCTTTTCGGGGCACTGGCTATCTGGGCGGTAGTGGCGCTGGTGGGCGAGCGCTGGTGGGCCGCCGCGGCGTATATCTTTGTGGCCGGGCTCGTGCGCCTTACCGCGGTGGACCTTGTTGCGGTCTTTGGGCTTATGGTGCTGCTGCGGGCCCGAAAGGACTGGCGAGCCTGGGCCGCGGTGGCGTTTTCCGTCGTGCCGCTGGTGGGTTATTTGTGGTGGTCGAGCAGCCACTTGAAAGATGTCGGCGGTTATTTTGGTATCCAGAAAGAACATTGGAATTCCGGCTTTGATGGCGGCAAAGCCACGGCTATGTGGCTGTGGGAGACGCTGACTGGGGCCACCAATGGCGGCTACCTGCTCAGTGCCGGCGTAATGATCGCTGCCCCGGTATGCCTGGTGCTGGCATGGCGTCGCCTGCCGTTGGCGGCCTGGCTATTTTCCGCCGTCCTTATGGCCAATGTGCTGCTTTCTGATGGCATCATGCACTCGCGGCCCCGGCTGCTCCTGCCGGCGGTGATCGTGTTGTTGCCGTGGGTGAAAAAGGGGGCGTCGGCAAGCGTGGCGGTTATTGCCTGGGCCCTGTTTGGCGCGTGGTTTTCGGCCTATATGCTCGGCGTATTTGAGTGGGCCATCTAACCGCGCTGGCTCACCGGGCTGCGGGAGAGCACGATGGTGGACAGCACCATGACGGTTAGGGCGATGAGCATAATTGCCCAACCGACGGCCGTATCGATGAGGAATTTCTCTCCCAGGACCATGTATCCCAAGCCGAAGGCCACGATGGGCTCAAAGATGGTCATGGCCGGCAGGGAATGGGCCAGGGGGCCGGCGTTGAAGGAATATTGCTGTACCACCGTGCCGGTGAGCGCGAGGCCGATGAGGCCGTAGAACTGCCAGCTCGCCAATAGGGTGGTGAGGCCTTCATGAGTGAAAATATCCACCACGGCCTTAGAAAGCAGGGCGACGAAGCCATAAATAACGCCGCAGGCCGTGCCCAATGCCAAGGGGCGCTGATCCGGTAGCTTTGCGGCCGCCGCGCCGAGGATTGCGAGGGTGGCCAACCCTATGAGGAGCGCCGGCCACCAATCGCTCCATTCTGGGCGGGGATTGCCGGCAACCGGCCGGCCGTAGATGACCATGATGCCCACCGCAATGGTCAGCGCAATGGACCAGAAAACCTCGTGGAAGGGCATCTTACGGCCGGAGTACCATGCCGAGAGCGGCAGGGTAAACATCAAGGACAGCACCAAGATGGGCTGGACGACCAGCAAGGTGCCGAAGCCGAGCGCGATAACCTGCAGGCCGTAGGCGCCAATCGCGGCCGCGGTGCCCACCCACCACAAGGGGTTAGACATGGCGGCACGCATGACCGAATCATCGGCGTCGAGGGCAATGCGGTGGCGGACGACCGTGCCCCAAGCAACCGTCAGCGCGGATGCGAGCGCGAAAAAGATGGCGAGGAGGTTGCTTAACACCCGCTCAACGGTAGTAAAGATTCCTGTTATATGCATATTCTGCGCTGCATGGCGCGCGTTTTTCTCTATGGGGGGACGGCCGGCGCATGGCGCGCTTTACGCTCGGGGTGTGTGAATAAAAAGCAAGCATTGTCTAGGAATTATGATGAGGACTAGGCCCCTGCGGGGTAGCATGGGTATTTGACTAATGACCGACAGGTATTTCTGGCGGTGTGCGGACGCGCGCGCCAGGGGTGCCTTGAAAGACGAAAGGCGGCATCCTTACCGTGGCCCTGATCGTGCAAAAATATGGCGGTTCATCCCTCGAATCCGCAGACCGCATTCGCGCCGTTGCGGAGCGCATCGTGGCCACCAAGAAGCAGGGTAATGACGTCGTCGTGGTGTGCTCCGCCATGGGCGATACCACCGATGAGCTGCTCGACCTTGCCGCCCAGGTCAACCCCGTGCCACCACGGCGCGAAATGGACATGCTGCTGACCGCGGGCGAGCGCATCTCCAATGCGCTGGTGGCCATGGCCGTGGAATCCTTGGGTGCCCATGCCCAGTCCTTTACCGGTTCCCAGGCCGGCGTGCTCACCACCGAGCGCCACGGCAATGCCCGCATCGTGGACGTTACCCCAGGCCGCCTGACCGAAGCTCTCGATGAGGGCAAGATCTGCATCGTCGCCGGCTTCCAGGGAGTCAATAAGGAATCGCGCGATGTCACCACGCTGGGCCGCGGCGGTTCCGATACCACCGCGGTGGCGCTAGCAGCCGCGCTGAATGCGGATGTGTGCGAGATCTATTCCGATGTCGATGGCGTGTATACCGCAGACCCGCGCATCGTCCCAGACGCGCAGAAGCTAGAGAAGCTCTCCTTCGAGGAGATGCTGGAGATGGCCGCGGTAGGTTCCAAGATTTTGGTTCTGCGCAGCGTGGAATATGCCCGCGCGTTCAATGTACCCTTGCGAGTTCGCTCGTCTTATTCAAATGACCCCGGCACCCTAGTGACCGGATCAATGGAGGATATCCCTGTGGAAGAAGCAGTACTAACTGGTGTAGCAACCGATAAGTCCGAGGCAAAGGTCACCGTCCTTGGAATCCCGGACCGCCCCGGGGAGGCAGCGAAGGTTTTCCGTGTCATTGCCGATGCAGAGATCAATATTGACATGGTCTTGCAAAACGTCTCCTCCCTGGAGGATGGCACCACCGATATCACCTTCACCTGCCCGCGTGCTGACGGTCCACGCGCCATGGAGCTGTTGACCAAGCTGAAGTCCGAGGGCGGCTGGGCCAATGTGCTTTACGACGACCAAGTGGGCAAGGTCTCCCTCGTCGGCGCCGGCATGAAGTCCCACCCAGGCGTGACCGCCGAGTTCACCGAGGCCCTGCGCGACGTCGACGTCAATATGGAGCTCATCTCCACCTCCGAAATCCGCATCTCCGTGCTCACCCGCGAGGCCGACCTGGATAAGGCAGCTCGTGCGCTGCACGATAAGTTCCAGCTTGGTGGCGAAGAAGAAGCCACGGTTTATGCTGGAACCGGACGTTAAATACCCAACAGCAACTACAGAGGATTTTTAAGTCATGACCACTGTTGCAGTCGTAGGCGCTACCGGCCAGGTTGGCCGCGTTATGCGCTCCATCTTGGAAGAACGCAATTTCCCGGCGGATAAGGTGCGCTTTTTTGCCTCGTCTCGCTCCGCGGGCACCGAGCTGGAATTTCGCGGCGAGCAGATTACCGTAGAAGACCTTGCTGAGGTCACCGAGCAATCCGTTGCCGATGTCGATATTGCCTTGTTCTCCGCCGGTGGCTCCACCTCTCAGCAGTGGGCCCCGGTATTCGCCGCAGCCGGCGCGACCGTGGTGGATAATTCTTCGGCCTACCGCAAGGACCCAGAGGTTCCCCTCATCGTTTCCGAGGTCAACCCCGAGGCAGTCAAGAACACCCCGAAGGGCATCATTGCTAACCCGAACTGCACCACCATGGCTGCCATGCCAGTGCTGAAGGTCCTCCACGATGCCGCTGGCCTGAATAAGCTCCACGTGTCCTCCTACCAGGCGGTGTCTGGTTCCGGTCTGGCCGGCGTGCAGGCGCTGGCCGCGCAGGTCTATTCCGTCGGTGAGCACAATGTGGGCTTGGTCCACGACGGCTCCGCGCTTAATGACGAAGACTTTGGCCCGTATGTGGCACCTATCGCCTATAACGCTCTGCCGATGGCCGGAAACCTCGTTGATGATGGCTCCCTGGAGACCGACGAGGAACAAAAGCTGCGCAATGAATCCCGCAAGATCCTAGACATTCCGGAGCTCAAGGTAGCGGGGACCTGCGTGCGCATCCCGGTCTTTACCGGCCACACCCTGACCATTCACGCCGAGTTCGATAAGCCCATCACCCCAGAGCAGGCCACCGAGCTTTTGGGTGGCGCTCCGGGCGTTACGCTTGCCGACGTCCCCACTCCGCTCGCCGCCACCGGCATCGACGAGTCCTTGGTCGGCCGCATCCGCCAGGACCAGACGGTGGACGATAACAAGGGCCTCGTGCTCGTTGTCGCCGGCGATAACCTGCGCAAGGGTGCCGCTCTCAACACCATCCAGATTGCAGAGCTGCTCGTCTAGAGCAGCGCCGCTTCGCCACCCGTTGCACTACAAAGCTCGGCGCCCTCCTTTCCCCATAGCAAGGGAAGGAGGGCGCCGAGCTTTTGGCTTATCAGCCGTGGGCGAGGGGGTTAGTCCTCAGAAACCGGCTTGGCGGTGCCAGTGCCGGAGTCGGCACCAGTGCCCTTCTTGCCAAAGTCGAGGTCGCTAGTGGACGACGGAACTTCCGGCTTGGTGTGCTGCACGTAGGTCACGGACGGCTCCGGATCTTCGCGGTCATACTCAATATCATCATCATTTTCGAGCTCCTCGTGGATCTCTTCTGCGATATTGGTGACAAACTCGGTGGTTTCCATATTGGACGCTGCAGCCAGCTTGCGCAGCTCGCGCTCGTTCTTCTTGGTAAAGCGCTTGCGCGGGTCCAGGCGGCGGGACACCAGCTCGTGGGCGCGCATGCGGCGGTCGGACTCGTCCGCGAGCTTGCTGCCGTTCTTGATGCGGTTGAAGACCATCACCGCGATCATCAGGAGTCCGAGGTAGCCCAAGATCGGGTAGACGTTGCTGACCAAGGCCTGGAAGCCCACGAAGGACAGGATGAAGCCGATGATGCAGGCACCGGCATAAACCGGGTAGAAGCGCTTGGGGTTATTGCGGGTCAAGCGCTTGCCCAGCGCGTAGAACATGCCGATGGCGGTATTAAAGACCATGCCGTAAATGACAAAGGTCATCACCACGCCCAAGACTGGGTGGATGCTGGTAATCAGGCTCAGTACCGGCATGTCCTGGCCGTTGACGGTCTCTGCCTCGAAGAAGAGGGCGAATACCAGCAGGGCCAACAGGATCAGGTAGAGCAGGCCGCCAATGAGGCCACCGATGCCCACGGCGCGGTTATCCAGGAAGTTACCGCCAATAACGATGGACATGGATACTGCCGTCATCACGTTCAGGCCGGTGTAGTTCAGTGCGGCTAGCCACCAATTAGGCAGCGAGGTATCAACATTGTTGACCGCCCAGTCATTCATGGCAGAGAAATCAACGTCTGCATTCAAGATGGTATAGCCGGTGGCAAGCACCACGAAGATGATGATGAATGGGGTGATGGTACCGATGACTGCGGTTACGCGGTCGACATCCATCAGGCCGACGAGCAGCACCAAAATCAGCATGGCGGTGGCGCCCACCCATACTGGGACGGACGGGAACTGCTGATTGATATTCGCACCACCGCCGGCGAACATGACGAAGCCGATGGCGAACAAGGTCACCAGGGTGGACCAGTCCAAAATCTTGGCGGTAAATGGCGATGCGACCTTGTCGTAGACAGCGGTGTGCTCCTCGGCTTGGAAGTAGGAGCCGAGCTGCAGGATGGAGATGCCGGTGATCATCATCAAACCAGCGGCCAGGGCGATACCCCACAGGCCCCAGTTACCAAAGGCCACGAAGTACTGCATGGCCTCCTGGCCGGAGGCGAAGCCTGCGCCCACGACGACGCCGATAAACGCCATGGAAATTCCGATTGCGCGTTTTAACATGAAAGGGAGAAACTCTCTTACTCACACGCGCCGGGCCCGGCATTGGTATCGCGCGGGCCCGGATCGACGGTCGATTTATCACGTGTGTACAGAACTAATAAACCACACATTGGACAGATATTTCGCGCAAGAATCGCCCTCATTGTGGCCGCGTTCACCCCACTCATTGCGCGTAAAGTGCAGCTAAGTGCCAAAATCTGGGGCCCGTAGGAAGCAAGGTAACTAGAGCGTAACAATTTGGGAGTGAAATTAACTCCGCAATCGCAGGGGGCTATTTGGGGGTATTACCCTATCCCCGCGATGAGATCCTTGCGGGCGCGCGCAACGCGGGAGCGGATGGTGCCGACGCGCACGCCGGCAATCTTGGCCGCCTCCTCATAGGTATAGCCCAGTACCTGGGTGAGGATGAGGGCTTCGCGGCGGTCGGCCGGGAGGGCGTCGATAAGCGTACGCGCGTCGATCCACTCGCTCCACGCCGCGGATTCTTCCGGCGCCGCGCCCATCGCATCCTCGTACTCCGTGGCAGACTTTCGCGGCCGGGCCATATCGTGGCGAATATTATCCACCCACACGCGCCGGGCCAGAGAGAGCAGCCACGTGCGCGCGGAGGAACGGGCGGCGAAACGCGGCAGGGCGCTGATGACACGCAGATAGGTCTCCTGGGTGAGATCGTCAGCACCCTCGGGTCCGCCCAGGTGCGCCAGCAAGCGCCACACATCATCCTGGGTGGCTTTGATAAACTCCGTCAGCGCCGCGCGGTCGCCGCGACCGGCCCGAAGGGCGAGGTCGGTGACGCGGGCGTCGTCTGCTGCGGAGTGGTGAGTCACCTGAATGAATCTACCAGCCCCCATTACGCTCTTTTGCGAGCCCTGACAACCGTGCAAAGTTTTGCCACACTGGAGTGAACTGACCCCGAATTGCCAGGAGGCATAAATGACTGATTTCACCGCTGATGACATCCTGAATAAGGGCCAGCGCCCCGCTGGCAAGGGAAATACCACCCGCCCCTCGGGCCAGCCGGTGCCGTCCGAGAACACCTCGGTAACCGCTGGCCAGCAGGGCCCGGTGGCGCTCAATGATATCCACCTCATTGAAAAGCTCGCGCACTTCAACCGCGAGCGCGTGCCGGAGCGGACGCCGCACGCTAAGGGTCACGGTGCCTTTGGTGAGCTGCACATTACTGAAGACGTTTCTGCATATACCAAGGCTAAGGTCTTCCAAAAGGGCACCGTTACCCCGATGATGGGCCGTTTTTCTACCGTCGCCGGCGAGCAGGGGTCTCCGGACACTTGGCGCGATGTGCACGGCTTTGCTCTGCGCTTTTATACCGAAGATGGCAATCTCGACATCGTGGGCAATAACACCCCGGTCTTCTTTGTCCGCGATGGTCTGAAGTTCCCAGACTTCATCCACTCCCAGAAGCGCCTGGGTACCAATGGCCTGCGCGATGCCGATATGCAGTGGGATTTCTGGACCCGCAACCCAGAATCCGCCCACCAGGTCACCTACCTCATGGGCGATCGCGGTACCCCGAAGTCCACCCGCCACCAGAATGGCTATGGTTCCCACACCTTCCAGTGGGTTAATGAACAGGGCGAGGCCTTCTGGGTGAAGTACCACTTCAAGACCCGCCAGGGTGTAGAGAACTTCACCGATGAAGAAGCCACCACCACCGCCGGCCAGAACCCGGATTGTCACCGCGAGGATCTCTACAATGCCATCGAGGAGGGCAACTACCCGATCTGGGACGTGAAGGTGCAGATCATGCCGCTGGATGAGGCGGAGAATTACCGCTTTAACCCCTTCGACCTGACCAAGGTCTGGTCTAAGAAGGACTATCCGCTGCACGATGTGGGCTACTTTGTGCTCAACCGCAACCCGCGCAACTTCTTCGCGCAGATTGAGCAGGTGGCGCTCGACCCGTCGAATATTGTGCCCGGCGTTGGCCTGTCTCCGGATAAAATGCTGCAGGCTCGCGTCTTTGCTTACGCTGACCAGCAGCGTTACCGCATTGGCCCGAATTACCAGCAGCTGCCGGTCAACCAGCCACAGAACGTGGACGAGGTCAACACCTACCAGCACGAGGGCAGCATGCAGTACCACTTCAATGCTCCGGAGGATCCGGTCTACTCGCCCAACCGCTATGAGAAGGGTACGGGCGTGCTTGATGACGCCGCCGTAAACGACCGCTCCCAGCTCGAGACCACCACCGCGGCGGAGCTCTACATCAATCCGGAGTCCTACGGCAGCGACTTGGTGCGTGCGCCGTATGTTCGTCACGCTGAGGACGACGACTTTGTCCAAGCTCGCGACCTGTACGAGAATGTCTACGATGATGCCGCCAAGGAGCGCCTGGTCACCAATATCACCAACGCGATGGCCGGTGTATCCGAGGAGACCGAGGAGCGCGTCTACGAATACTGGACCAACGTGCACCCAGCACTGGGCCAGCGCGTGCGCGAGGTCTACGCCGAGAAGAAGTAACCCTTCCCCGGCAGGGCCTGTACGCTAACGACGCCGCCCCCGTACCGAATTGCATAACTACTGCGCGGTACGGGGGCGGTTTCTTGCTGTGCGGCTAGTCGCAGCGGCGCATCTTTTCCGTAACAAAGGCAGGAGCGCCCTCGGCGGCCCACCTATCCACGTCGTAGCACGGGGCGGTCATGCCGGAGGTGGCTTGGCCAATGGGCGCAATGGCTACCCACTGGCCGCCCTCGTAGCGCGCCCAGGCAGTCCAGTCAGTGCTGTCTTTGCCAAAGTGGGCCCACTGGCCATCGCAGTTATTGACTCGGATATTGGTCATGGAGGGAGCTGCGGGCTGTAGCGCTTCTGGGGAGCAATCGCCGCGGCCGGTATCGGCGGGTGCGGCGGCTGGGGCTTCACTCTCTTCGTTGGCGGATTCCGCGGTGTTCTCGGTGGGAGCTGCGGCCGCAGAGGTCGGCTCGGCCTCCGCGGTCTCGGTGGTGGTGTCTGCGGCTTCCGAGGTCGCGGGATCGCTCGTGACTTCTTCCGACGAGGTCTCCGTGGCCGAGGAGCTTGCGGCGGTGGCGTCGGAGAACTCTGGTTCTGCGGATGTATCGGCGTCGTTGGAGCAGGCAACAAGGCTGAAACACAGTGGCGCGATGGCCGCAGCGGCGAGGTAGCGGGAGGGGGCCAGGGAATAATTGTGGGACATGCCATATATCGTAGAGGAACGGCCATTGCGGGGGTGCTCGGCGCGCCTGCAACAGGGGAGTGACCTGCAAGGATAGGTTCAGTACTATGACCTCACGCCTTGCCTCCCCAGACGCTGCGTCCCCCTCCCGGTGGCGCAGCGTCCTCTTGATCCTCCTGCTCGCCCTGCCGCTCATTATCGGGGCTGCGGTGGCGGGCCTTGCGCAGTGGGAACCCGCCCACACCTGGTCTAGCGCCGCGCAGCCGTTTGGAGCGCCGCGGGAAAATTCCGCCTCGCCAGAGGTGAAGGAAGCCGCCGAGGCGGCCAGCCGCGCGCAGGCACAGGCGAGCATGCTTAAATCGGGAGCGACGCAGCTTGCCGACGGCACAGGGGAGCTGAATAAGGGGGCGGATGAGCTTGGAGGGGGCGTCGACAAGCTGGCGACGGGCTCCCAAGAACTGGTCGCCGGCCTCAATCAGCTGCAGTCCGGAACTAATACGCTCGGTGGCGGTGCAACGGAGCTGGCCAATGGTGTCGGCGGTGCCGTGGACCAGGTGGTGGGCCTCGGTGTCGTCCAGGGGCAGATTCTGCAGGCCATCGACGGCACGATGCGCGACCTGGAAGGAAATAAGTCCAAGGAAGCGAAGGAAATTCGCTCGCAGCTGGGCGATCTCCGTTCGCAGGTGAATAATTTCCGCCTAGATAATTCGGTGACCGATCAGCTCAAGAAGCTCAAGGACGGATCGCGCGATCTATCCAATCAATTGGCGGTCAACGGCTATGCCTATCACGATGGCGTGAATCAGGCTGTCTCCGGTGCGCGGGAGCTTAACGAGGGCATCGCGGAGCTGAACAAGCGCGTCGGTGAGGCGCAGGAGGGCGTGGACAAGCTTGATGACGGCGCCGGCAAGCTCTCCACCATGGCGGCCCAAAACCAGACCAATGTGGGTGAAATTCAGCGTGCCCTGCCGCCGGCGCATACCGCGACCGACGGCCCAGCACATCTGCTCAGCCCTATCGTGGCGATGCTGGTCTCCGCCCTGGTCTTGCTCGCAGGCACCGCGGCCGGTGTGGCATGGCAGATGGGATTCCGCCCATGGTTGACAGTCCTCGGCGGCACGCTGGCCGCGGTCGCCATCGGGGAAATCCTCCTCTTTGTGCTCGCCACCGGATTTACCCCTGTGGCGGCGGTGTGGGCCGGCGCGGCGCTCCTTCTAGGCGCGCTGTCCATGGCGGCCATCACCCGCGGCCTACTCGGGCTATGCGGCATTACTGCCGGCAGCATCCTCGCGGCGCTGTTTGGCATCGGCCAGACCGCGCTGGTGGGTTGGCTGTGGAAATCCGCGGCAATTGCCGGTGTTTCTAAGGTTTGGCAGATTGTTTCTAATCTTTTGCCGTTGAATTGGACTACCGCGGCCGTCACGACGGCGGGCAACGAAGGCGAGCCGGCCATCCTGTGGACCGGCGTTGCGGTATTGCTCGCCATCACTCTCATTGGGCTGAGTGCAAAGTGGTGGGCTCCATCCACAGGAAAAACCAAACCTACGGTTCATTAAGTCTGAAAAAACACACCTAAGAATAAAAAATATTGGTGGAAGCTGGGAACTTTGATTCGCGCTACCGTTTGCATTGCGCGAGTGCTACAGTTGGTCTTGCTCACAAAGCCTACTTAGGGGGTAGGCGAACGGTTTCTCCAATCCGTTGTGAGTGATAGGGAATAGGGACGACGCGGCGCTGTAGGGGCACCGCGTCGTTTCCCATATGTGGGGGTCTAGCTGCAATTTTTGCGGAAAAATCCGTGTAATTCCTGGAATGCTTTTGCTAGAGTGGGGACTTTTTCAAGCAGTGCGAATTGCTTCGTGGTGACGACTATCTATAGGTAATTCAATTTAAATCGGTGTGGACTTTGGGGGTGGTAGTGGCGTTGTCGATAGCCGGGGGTTTAATCTGAGTCACACTCGCTTGTATTCGTAGCGTAGAACATGGTGAGTTGTCGACTTTTGAAGGAGCACTATGCAGACCCCGCTCGGGCTCACGGCCATGGGCCTCATCATCATTTTCGTGACGGTGGGAATTTTGATCCGCGGCCGAGTAAATCCCATCATCCCCATGACGCTGGTACCCGTAGTTGGCGCCTTAATATGTGGATTTGGTCTAGGTGAAATATCTGACTTTTTCAGCGAGGGCTTAAATTCCGTCATCAACGTCGTGGTGATGTTTATCTTCGCCATTATCTTCTTCGGCATTTTGCAAGACGTCGGCCTGTTTACCCCAGTCATTCGCGCGCTCATCAAGGCCACCCGGGGAAGGATCATGGCCGTAACGCTGGGCACTGCGGCGATTGGTGTAGTAGCGCACCTTGATGGATCGGGTTCTACTACCTTCCTCATCACCATCCCGGCCCTCTTGCCGCTCTACCGTGCGCTGAACATGTCGCGCTACGTGCTCATTACCATTGTGGCGATGGCTGCCTCGGTCATGAACATGGTTCCTTGGGGCGGCCCGCTGGGCCGCGCCGGTGCTGTGGTCGATCAGGAGCCCAATGCCATCTGGGTGCAACTCCTGCCTATTCAAGGCGTGGCGATTGTGCTGGTATTCCTCTTGGCTGCGCTTTTGGGGTGGTGGGAACAGCGACGCATAGCGGGCCTGCGCGAAAGCGGAGAACTAGCGGGTGGTACTGCAGTGGACGTTAACGCATTGGCCGATGAATTCGCTGCTGCACAGGTGCGTGAACAACATAAATTGGGCTACCACATCCGCACAGGGCGCTGGGTAACCGTGGTCAATATCGTCGTTGCACTTGCCGTTTTGGTGGCCTTGCTCTCGGGCGTAGTCCCGCCCGCCCCAGCCTTTCTCATTGCCACGACCATCACTCTGGCTATCAACTTCAGCGGTCCCATGGAGCAGGGTGAGGCCCTGCGACGGCACGCGCCCAATGCCTTGGCCATGGCAGGCGTTATCCTTGCAGCCGCGATGTTCTTGGGTGTCCTCAATGAAACCAAAATGCTTGAGGAAATCGCCCTGACACTAGTGAACGTTCTGCCAGAGAGCGTCGCACCGCACCTCCATGTGATCGTGGGCTTCTTCGGTGTGCCGCTAGATTTGTTGACCTCGACGGATGCTTATTACTTCTCAGTGCTTCCTATTGTTCAAGGAACTGTTGAAAGCTTTGGGGTCAGCGGCATGGGTGCGGCCTGCGCGCTCATTATCGGCAACGTGGTGGGCACCTTTGTTTCGCCCTTCTCTCCTGCATTGTGGTTGGCGCTGGGGCTTGCGGAAGGTCAGATGGGTAAATACCTCAAGCTGGCTTTCCCAATTGCGTGGATTTTCTCCGCCATCTTGGTTGCCGTGGCGCTATTTACGGGAATGCTGGCGTAACAACGAAAAAGGCCCGCAGCAAAGCTGCGGGCTATTGGTCGGGATAACAGGAGTTTAACCGGAGTGTGGCCTGACCTGCCTAAACAGCCCTACCAAAATGGTCCGTGCCCACAT
>NZ_JASOKQ010000026.1:0-28712 GCF_030216265.1 Corynebacterium sp. UMB0012 | reverse complement strand
GGCATGGTGGTAGATTACCTTTCTTCCCAACCCAACCGGGCTGGATATCAGGTGTCTACCAAACAGGGGTCAGGTCCCGGAGGCGACGAGCACTTAAGCCCACGGGCTTTGGACTGGCGATAACCACGCGAGGTGATAAACCCACCAGCCCGGTTAATCTTCAACTCCGGTGCAGATGAACTCGACAGAGAAATGATTCCGGTATTTATCGATGAACCGGATCATTTCTTAACGTTTGGGGCCTGGTCGTGAGGCGAAAAAGCTGACGCAGCCTTCAGCAACTCGTTGGTATCTCGAAGCTCTTGATTTTCGCGGCGTAGCCTGGCATTTTCGGTAGCCAAATCTTCAGGAACAGGTTCTGGGATGTTTCCCGCACGACGAGCAGGCTTAAGTCCATAGACGAGCCGTGTGCCATGAAACCCCCAACTTTGAAGCTACTGCCTAGCACGCGGGATGCATCGACATGCTTTCCGCCAAGATGCGGTCCTCCACGAGACGGACCACACGGTCCTTTGCATCCTGGTCAAATTTTCTTGGCATGTTCCAGATTTTCCCATCTACTCAAACGGAACAAAACCTGGGACACTTCAGAGTTCTATTTTTAGATACCAAGCTTTCAACCCCAGACGTCTCTAATTCATAACTTTCAACGTTGGAACAATGAATCGAGCCAAGCTTATGAAAGTAGAGAGCCTTTTCCTTTTTCTAACGGTGCGTACAACGTAGCTTGATTTAATAGACCCTTCTACCCAAAAATATGCTCGAAGGTTCTTTGGTCAGGAAAGCATGACAGACACCGTCACCCCTTTCAGGGAAAAGCAACTAATCTGCAGCACCAGAAATGATTTAGGGAACGAACAATAGCTGGTGACCAGTTGAAATGTTTAGTTCTCACGCGCTTGCAGTTGGTTAAATGCGCAGGGCACACCGAAGCCCTCGACGCATACGCGTTATGGATACCAACTCGCACCCCTCCACTGCACAGAAGTGCCACTGCAAGAGCATTTCCCTGCAGAAAATGGCGTCAGCTACTCCTAGACTCCTGGGGAGGTAACAAAGCGGTATCCCAATCCGGGTTCAGTAAGCAGATATTGGGGGTTAGATGGATCGGTTTCCAGTTTGCGGCGCAGCTGCGAGGTATAGATGCGCAGGTAGTGGCTTTGCCCTTCGAAACCCGGACCCCAAATCTCTGCGAGGAGGTCTTCTTTGCGCACCAAACCGCCGTGGGCACGCAGCAGCGTCGTAAGCACGCCCCACTCAGTGGGGGTCAGGTGAAGGGGCTTTCCTGCCTTGGTGATGGAGTGTCGAGGGACGTCGATAAGCACATCACCCGCCCGCACCATCGTGGCTTCCCGCTGAGCAGATGGCTGCTGGGGACTGCCATGCCGCAAAGCCACGCGCACGCGGGCCAAGAGCTCTTCCATAGAAAAGGGTTTGGTCACATAATCATCAGCACCGCGATCTAGGGCCGAGGCACTAAATAGGGGATCGGACCGGGCCGTAAGAATCAGAACGGGAATTGCTGACCACCCTCGAATCCCATCGAGGACCTCCCGCCCATCCATATCCGGCAGACCCATATCCAAAATCACCACATCGGGCTGATGCTGGGAGACCACCTGCAGACCCTCCGCCCCGGTGCTGGCTGAATACACCTCATACCCACGCGCTTTAAAATTAATGCTCAAGGTGGTGAGCAAACGCGGATCATCATCCACAATGACTATCGTGGCCTTTTTATCAGTCATGGCTTTTCTCCTCCCGAAGCGGGAAACTCAGGATAAAGGTCGCTCCTGGAGTGGCCTCTACGGTGATAGTACCGTCCATGGCCTCCACAAATCCGCGTACAACGGAGAGGCCTAAACCCACCCCGTTGTCATTGCTGGTATCGCCCAAGCGCTGAAAAGCTTGGAAAAGCTCCTCCTGCTTTTCTGGTGAAATTCCCGGCCCTTCATCGCTCACACTCAGCTCCACGCGCTCATCTATAACCTGCGCATCAACGTTGACTGGTCCGCTCGGCGCATAACGCAAAGCGTTATCGAATAGGTTCGCCAGCACGCGTTCCAGCAAAACGCTATCCGCGCAACAGGTGCGGCCACGGAGTCCAGAACCAATATGAATGCGACCAAGTTGGTCCTTGCTATGTCCAAAGGCACAGGAAGCAATAGCCCGATTGGCTACCTCGTATAACTCCACAGTATCCCGGCGTGCAGTTACCGCTCCTGCACTCAAGCGCGAGTGATCCAATAAGTTGGTCACGAGCAGCGTGAGTTGATCGATGCTAGCTGCGGTTTCCGCCAGCAGTATTTCTTGATCCTCTGGACTGAATTCGATTTCGGAATTCCGCAAAGAGGACACAGCCAGCTTGGCCGTTGCTAGGGGCGTGCGCAGATCGTGGCTCACGCTCGATAGCAGCGCACGACGCAATTCATCAGCGGCAGCAATGGCATCGGCACGTGCGGCTTCAGCCGAAAGCTTGTCGCGGCGCACGATGCCGGCTAAATAGCCTGCCACAACCGCCACCAAAGCACGGTCGCGGGCGGATAACGCTGGGCCTTCCATCACAATCTGGACCGTAGTGTCCTCGCTGGAGACCAACGTTTCTACCTCACGTTTATGAGTCTTTGCGGGGATATGCAGGTGTCTACTTTGCCGGGGCGAGGCCGCCGAAGCGTGCCAGGTAGAGAGTATGTCCCCGGAGGCGTCAAGAAGCACAGCCTTATGGCAGCCGAAAGTCTCTCCTACCTTGCGAAGCACTGCGTCGATGGGAGATACGTCCGCACGGCGGTTGAGGGCTGCGCGGGAAAAGACCGTCAAGAGCTCAGCATCGCGCGTGGCAATGGCCGCATTATGGTGCTCTATTTTGGTGCGCCGCACTTGTAAGCCCACGGCCAGGGCAATGGCTACCATGACCACGAGGATGACAGCGTTAGCTGGCTCAGCAATATCGAACGTGTACAGGGGCTCGGTAAAGAACCAATTGACCGCCAAGCCCGAGGCAAACGCAATAATTACCGCCGGCCACAGGCCAGCGAGCATGCTCACGAGGAGGATCAGCGCAAAGTAAAAAGCAGAACACGTGCCTGTTCCCAATACCGAGCCGTCGATGCCTTGCAACAGTGCGGTCAAGGCGATGAAAGCGACAGCCGCGCCCACCCAAGACACCGCCCGGCGCGGAAGGGAATGCAATGGTCGCAGCAGTGGTGAAAGAGGCGAGGGCTTATCGGACGGAAGATTAACAATGTGACAATCAATCTTGCCTGAATCCCGCAACACGGCCTCAGCAACGGTGCCGCGCCAGTGCAGGCCTAAGCGACGCCGTGGTGAAACCCCCAGGACCAACTGGGTGGCGTTGACGCTGCGGGCAAAATTAAGCAGCGCTTCTGGCACCGAGTCACCGGTGACCTGATGCAAACGGGCACCCACGTCCTGAGCCAAGGATTGTAGTTTGGACAGTTGTTGAGCGGAACCTGCAACAGAAGATTCACCGGAAGAAAAGGAGTCCCCAAAAATTACGTGGACGACATGTAGCTCGGCTGAGGATTTGGATGCGATGCGGCGCCCGCGGCGAATGAGCAGTTCTGCATGCGCGACGTTCTGAATGGCCACGACCACCCGCTCCCGCGCCTCCCAGGTATCGGTAATGTCCTGCTCAGAACGGTAGGACGCGAGAGCCTCATCAACCTGGTCCGCCAACCACAACAGGGCAAGCTCCCGCAGTGCAGTCAGATTGCCCACCCTAAAATAATTATTCAACGCTGGGGCAATGCGCGCTTCTTTATAGATTTGGCCATCACTCAAGCGGGTGCGCAAGAGCTGCGGGGATACATCCACCAACTCGATCTCATTCGCCGCACGCACCACCTCGTCTGGCACCGTCTCCTGCGGGGAAATACCGGTGATCTGCTTTATTACGTCATTGAGGCTTTCAAGGTGCTGGATGTTCAGGGTAGAAATCACATCGATTCCTGCGGCTAGGAGTTCCTCTACGTCTTCCCAGCGCTTAGCGTGTTCCTCACCGCGCGGATTGGAATGGGCAAATTCATCGACCAGAACGGTTTCCGGCTGGCGCGAGATGATGGCTGCAGTATCGAGTTCTC
Source organism: Corynebacterium sp. UMB0012 (assembly GCF_030216265.1). Taxonomy (NCBI): domain Bacteria; kingdom Bacillati; phylum Actinomycetota; class Actinomycetes; order Mycobacteriales; family Corynebacteriaceae; genus Corynebacterium; species Corynebacterium sp. UMB0012. Next base: position 24,612 of record NZ_JASOKQ010000026.1, on the reverse strand, counting down.
CGGTAGATAGCCCGGCGGCGTAGCGCCGCGGGATGGTCTCAAGGCCATCACACAGCGCCCGAGTGAATTCGCGCCCATGATCTTCCACGATGCCAATGACCACATCGCGGCCGGCCAGCACAAGGCCGTGCGCCTCGTTGAGCATTGCACAGGTCTTACCAGACCCAGGCGCCGCGCCGAGGTAGATCTTCAAAGCGCCACGCTTGGTGCGCGCCGGAACTTTCTTGTCGTTCATATGGCACTCATCTTATGAGCAGGACGGTGGAATGGGCAGTGCTCGGTTGAGAGTAGTGACGTTGACTGCGTCTTCGCCCAGGAACCCGAGGCTGGCATGCTCTGTGTTGTCTTCGATGAGGCTTCGCACTTCTTCGGTGCTCATCCCCTGCTCTCGTGCGACACGCGGAGCCTGTAGTTCAGCGTACGCAGGGCTAATGCCAGAGTCGACACCAGAGCCGGAACCGGTTACCGCATCGGTGGGAACATCTTCTGGAGCGGCGCCTTCGCGCTTGGCGATGTCCCCGCGCCGCTCCTGCACGGCTTTTTCTAGCTCGGAGCTACTAGCGCCGTAATTGCTCATGCCTTCGGCACGGGGGAAGAAGTACGGGCCTTCGGTCTGGCCATCTTGCAGCTGGGTCGAGCCAGCTAGGCACTCACCTTGGTAAATGAGGTTGCCCTCGGCGGAGTCCGGCTTGATGCGGGAGATTCCCCACACGGCAGCGGGATAAATCATTCCCAGTGCGATAACGCACAATAGTACGGCTACGAATCCAGCGGCGAGGTTACGAAAATAGACACGCATTTTTGGTCCTTCTTTTTCTACATACCTGGAAGCAGGTTGACTACCTGGTCAATGAGCCAGATGCCTAGGAATGGGGTGATCACGCCGCCCAGGCCCCAGATGCCCAGGTTACGGCGGAGCAGGGACGAAGCAGAGGCCGGCTTATAGGCCACGCCCTTGAGCGCCAATGGAATAAGAGCAACGATGATGAGCGCATTGAATACCACTGCAGACACAATGGCGGATTGCGGCGAGTGCAGGTGCATCACGTTGAGGCGCTCGAGGTGCGGAAGCTGGGTAGAAAACAGGGCCGGCAAGATGGCGAAGTACTTCGCTAAGTCATTGGCCAAAGAGAAAGTGGTAAGCGCCCCACGGGTGATGAGCAACTGCTTGCCAATGCGCACGACATCGATAAGCTTGGTCGGATCAGAATCCAAGTCCACCATATTGGCGGCTTCCTTCGCTGCAGAGGTACCAGTATTCATGGCCACACCCACGTCCGCCTGCGCCAGCGCCGGCGCATCATTAGTACCGTCACCGGTCATAGCGACCATGCGGCCGTGCGCCTGCTCCTCGCGGATCCTGGCCAGCTTGTCTTCTGGGGTGGCCTCCGCGATGTAATCGTCGACGCCTGCCTCTTGAGCAATGGCCGCTGCCGTCAACGGGTTATCGCCGGTCACCATGATGGTTTTGATGCCCATCTGGCGCAGTTCGGCGAAGCGCTCCGCCATGCCCGGCTTGACGACGTCACTGAGCTGCACCACCGCAATAACCCTGCGGGTGCCGTCGGATTCTTCCACAGCAACGGGCAGCGGGGTTCCACCACCTTCAGCAATCTGGGTCACGGAGTCTTCAATTTCTTGCGGCCAGTGGCCACCCGCCTCGGTTACCCACCGGCGTACAGCATCGCCGGCGCCTTTACGCAGCTTTCGGCCTCTGAGGTCAAGCCCAGACATGCGGGTAGAAGCGCTAAATGGAATGACCTCAGCGGTCTTTTCTTCCTCTCCTGCTGCGGTAGAAAGGTGGTAGTTTTCAGTCAACCACGACACGATGGAGCGCCCCTCCGGGGTCTCATCGGCAACCGAAGCAACGCGGGCTATCTCCGCAGCTTCCTGCTCATCGACACCGCGCGCAACGATAAGCCCGGTGGCCTGCCGGTTGCCATAGGTGATGGTGCCGGTTTTATCCATGAGTAGGGTCGCTACGTCGCCCGCCGCCTCTACCGCGCGTCCGGACGTAGCCAGAACATTGTGGTGCACTAGCCGGTTCATTCCCGCGATTCCCACCGCCGACAGCAGGGCAGCGATGGTGGTTGGGATGAGGCAGACCAACAGGGCCACCAGCGAGAGCGGGGAGAGCTCCGCGCCGGTAAACAACCCCATTGGGGCCAGTGCGGTAACCGCAATGAGGAAGAGAATAGTCAGGGTAGACAGGAGGATGCTCAGCGCGATCTCATTCGGGGTCTTGCGGCGCTCCGCTCCCTCCACCAAGGCAATCATCGTATCGACGAAGGTAGATCCCGGCTCCGAGGTGATCTGTACCAGGATGGAATCAGACAAGACCACGGTACCGCCGGTCACAGCACAGCGATCGCCACCGGCCTCGCGAACCACGGGAGCAGACTCGCCGGTAATGGCAGATTCATCGACGGTTGCCGCGCCTTCAATGACGTCGCCGTCACCCGGGATCGTCTCTCCGGCCTCCACGCGCACGATAGCGCCCTTGGTGAGCTCAGAAGCGGCGATGACCTCGATGCCGCCATCGGTAACCAGGTTAGCGGTGGCGTCATCACGCACGGCGCGCAAGCTATCCGCTTGGGCTTTACCGCGGCCTTCGGCATATGCCTCAGCAAACGCCGCGAACGCAATGGTAAACCACAACCATACGGTTACCACCCAGCCATAAACGCTGGGGCTAAAGATGGACCACAGGGTAGTCAGCGCGGCGCCTACCCACACCACGAACATGACGGGGTTGCGGGCTTGGGCGAGTGGGGACATCTTGTGCGGCAACGACTTTAACGCTGCCGCAGCCAACCCACTGTTTTTGGTGGCAGGGCGCTGAGGAGTGCGTTGCTCAGTGGTCATAGTTGGTGTTGTCATGAGAGTGCCTCCGAAATGGGACCCAAGGTAAGAACGGGGAAGAAGGTAAGGGCGGCGACCAACACAATGACGCCGATGGTAAGCAGCGCGAAGGTCACGCCGGACGTCGGCAAGCTGCCGGCGGTAGTGGCCTGCCGGCGTTGACCGGCTAGGCTGCCCGCCAAGTACAGGGTGAAAACGATGGGGAGGAATCGGCCCAGCAGCATGGCGATACCGAGGGTGACTTGCCACCAGGGCTCGGTTACCGTCAGGCCCGCGAAGGCCGAGCCGTTATTATACGACGCCGAGGTAAAGGCATAGAGCACCTCGGAGAGACCGTGCGCGTTATCCGGGGTTCCCGGCGCGCCGAAGTTGGTCGCGGAAAGCTCCACCAGCTTGCGCTGAGCCACCGATGCCCCCACGCCTACCAGGACGAGGACCGGCATGGTGAGGATGTACAGGCTCACCGCGGAGATTTCCTTGCGGCCGACCTTATTGCCCATGAACTCCGGTGTGCGCCCCACGAGCAGGCCGCCGATAAAGACGGCGAGGATTGCCACCATCAGCAGACCGTAGAGGCCAGTGCCCACGCCGCCCGGTGCAATTTCGCCCAGGAGCATATTGAGGATCAACAAGCCGCCACCCAATGGTGAATAGCTATCGTGCATCGAATCGACCGCACCGGTAGAAGTGCCCGTGGTAGACACCGCAAAGAGTGCGGAAGCGTCAATACCTAGGCGCTGTTCGATGCCCTCCAAGTTGCCGCCCGCGGCTTGGGCTGCCGCACCGGTGGTAGTGTGCTGCGCCCATACCACCAAAGCAACCATTACGGTCCAAATGCCGCCGATGACGCCAAGCAGGGTCCATGCATGCTTTTGGGATTTCAGCATTACTCCGTAGGCACGGATAAAGCAGAAAGAGATAACCAGCAAAGAAAAGATTTCTACCAGGTTGGTAAAACCAGTGGGGTTCTCAAAAGGGTGCGCCGAGTTGGCACCGAAGATGCCACCACCATTGGTTCCCAGCAATTTAATTGCTTCCTGGCTAGCCACCGGAGCGCGCGGAATATCCACGCCCGCGGAGCTCACCAGGTTGGACCCGAAGGTTTGCATGGTTCCGCCCAAGATGAGGACGAAGGAAATCAATAGAGAAAGCGGCAAAAGAATGCGCACCAAACCGCGGGTGAGGTCAACCCAGAAATTTCCGATGAGGTGCTGCCCACTCTCAGAGCCCAGCTTGTCTCGGCTATATCCCAAGTGACCGATACCGCGAATGAGCGCAACCGCCACACACATGCCGACAGCCGCGGAGGCGAAGTTCTGGACGGTCAGGCCAAGCATCTGCGCACCATTGCTCAGGGTTTCTTCGCCCGAATAGGACTGCCAGTTGGTATTGGACACGAATGACGCCGCGGTATTAAACGCCATCCACGGTTCCACCGCTGCGGAGCGGGAATTGCCAAAGCTAGGCAAAACGGTTTGTAGGCGCTGCACCGCGTAAAGAACGAGTACGGATGCCAAGCTGAAACCAAGCAATGCACGGCTGTAATTCTTGCTGTTATGCCCGCGGTTTGGGTCAACGCGCAGGACCTTATACACCGCACGCTCTATCGCCCAGTCCTTGTCAGAGGTGTAGCTGCGTGCGATCCAATTGCCCAAAGGAACATATGCCGCCGCGAGCAAGACGACGAGGGCGAGGAACTGCGGTAACACCGCCCCAATGCCGGCGATCATGCGAAACGCTCCGGATCAACTAAGGAAATGATGAGGTAGGTCACCAAGGCCACAACAATGACGAGGCCAATGACCGCTGTAATGGTGTTCATGGTTATGCATCACCGTCCAGAAGCTCGTTGAGGACGGAGGGACAGCCAACCGTCAGGATGGCTATCAGGATTGCCACGATGTCTAACATGTGGGAAACCCCCTTGTGCGAGTGAAACTTTCCTGTGCCTGACAGATATGCCTGCCAGGTGCCGGTACCAAGGCAGCACCTGCTACGCACAAACGTTAGGACCACACCCCCGCTGCCCTAGGCAATCTTTGCGCTATCTTTACGCCTCCCGCTCGCAATTTTTATATTTCCTTTACACCCCTTTTGCGCCACCTTTTCTTCAGGCCGGGAACCGCCCTTTATCCACAACGAAGGCCCGCCGACAGCGCATCGGCGGGCCTTCTCCCCATGACTAATCTCTCGGTACCCAAGGAGGGAATGGAGCGCACCCTCCTGCAAGCACCGCCCGTGATTAGGCAAGCCTAAGTTTATAAACCTTTCGTAGGATGGTCAAGGGTTTGCCCATAAATTTCTTCACCCCTGACAAAAACACAGTTAACCTGCAATAACGAGTACAATCCGGAACCATGGCTGAGTTGAAATCCACTATTTCCGAACAACTCCGCAAATTCTGGCGTGCCAACGACAAGGATTTGACCGATTCCCCGCGTCGCGGCGTCGCCTCCCCTGCCGAGGCCACGGCACTGCGCGAGGAGGTCGCGGCCGAAATCGCGGACCTCATCAAAGCCCAGAAGGTCAAGACCAGCCCCGGCGATACAGCCCTCGACGCCGATGCCGCCGCTACCCTTCCCCTCGGCGCCCGCATCAAGCCGCGCGGCGTCTTCGAAGATGACTGGAGCGCGCGTCCTACTGCGCAGCGACCCTGGCCGGTTATCCTCATCCACGGCACCTGCGATACCAAAGGCGTATGGCAAATCCTCGGCAATGAACTGCGCCAGGACGGCTGGGCCGTCTTCGCCCCTGATTATGGGCACCGCGCTACCCAGCCGCTCGCGGAATCTGCGCGCCAGCTTGGCGCTTATATCGACACCGTCCGTGCAGCCACCGGTGCGCACAAGGTTATTCTCATCGGCCACTCCCAAGGCGGGCTACTTGCCCGCTATTGGATGCGCATGGAGGGCGGGGCCGAAAACGTCCTGCACCTGATGTGCATTAGCGCCCCGAATCACGGGACCACTTATGGCGGCATCGCCAGCCGCCTCATCCGCACCCCGCGCCAAGAAGCGGTGCTGCGCTCCATCATTGATGGCTGGTTTGGGCCGGCGGGCATGGACCAGGTCGTCGGCAGTGAGGCTCTGCGCGAAACCAACCGGGACGGCGATCTGGAATCCGGCGTGAGCTATACCTGCATTGCCACGCGGTCCGACGCCGTCGTTGTTCCACCCGAGACCTGCTTCCTCGACCCCCGCGGCGTCGCAGAGGGCACCGTCCGCAATATTTATGTCCAAGACTTCGACCGCCTCGCGATGGTCATGCATGAGGATATGCCGATGGATAAGCGCGTCCGCGCGATCGTGCGCACCATTTTGGAACTGGTGGAGAGCATCCCGCGCTAGTTATAGCCCCAGCTCATCGAGTACTGCGTCAAAGGCCGGACCCACCTGCGTGCGCCACAGCGTATCCACTTTCTGATCACCCCGGCCGGGCCCGCCATTGATAACGGCCACGCGCTTGCCCTGCTTCTTTGCTTCCAGCACAAAGCGATACCCGCTCATAACCGCCAGCGAAGAGCCGGCCACCACGAGCGAACGCGCCTGGCCCAGCAGTGCAAAAGCAGCATCGCGGCGCTCCGCCGGCACGGGCTCACCAAAGTAGACGACGTCCGGCTTCAACAAGGCAGAACCACAGCGCTCGCACCCTGCCATGCGGAAGGCTGCCACGTCGGCCTCATCAAGCGTCACGTCACCGTCCGGGTTCACCTGATCCGCCTCCACGACGAGGCGTTCCAGGTACCCCGGGTTCGCTGCAGCTAGGCGCGCATCAAAGTGCGGCCGCGCCTCCCAGTGCCCGCACATCAAGCACACCACGGTTTCCATATCGCCATGCAGCGCCACCAAGTTCGCGGTTCCCGCCTGTTTATGCAGGCCATCCACGTTTTGCGTGACCACACCATTGACCAGCCCGGCGCGCTCCAGTTCCACCAGCGCATAATGCGTGCGATTCGGCACCGCGGAATCCATAACCCGCCACCCCACAAAGCTGCGGGCCCAATACCTATGGCTCGCGGCCGGGTCGTGGCGAAATTCCTGATAGGTCATCGGCCGGTGCCTACTGAGCGATCCGCGCGGGCCCCGATAATCCGGCACGCCCGATTCCGTAGACACCCCAGCCCCGGTTAGCACCATCACTGGGCCCTCGCGCAGCTGCTTGACGACGTCCCCTAAGGCCTTCCCTTCCTCCGTATGCGGCGCCGATTCTTCGACCACTCGGGCGATCGAACGCAGCGCAGACTGGTGGGCAAGGGAAACGGCGGGATCCATGCCCCCGATGCTAGCTTTCGGGCAGGTGCTCTACATAAAGCCACTCCGAATCCAGCTCCCCGTGGCGCGAGCACTTAGTATGCCAGCCATCGGGGCGCACCTGGGCCACCATGCGGCGGCCACAGATCTGGCAGTAGCGCGGCACATCGAGGCCGGCTGCAGCCGCGGGGTGCAGCGTGAAGACCTCTTCGATCGGCTTGCCGGTATTCGGATGGAAAATCGGCTCATCCCCAGCCAGCACGGCGGCAGCCAATTCGGATGTTGGCTCGGATAAACCAGGCACTATAGGGCCTTAATCGGCAGGTCGATGCGGTTCAACATGTCCACATCCTTTTCAATCTGCTGGCCCAGGGTGGTCAGGTAGTTGCCGGCGATAATGGCGTTGATGCCGCCGAGGAGGCCGCGCTCAGTGCCGTCGTCGCCAAGCGAAAGCTCGCGGCCACCAGCAAAGCGCAAGGTGGTAGACGGCATGGCCAGGCGGAACGCCGCCACGGCGCGCAGGCCCTCTCCCAAGGGAACCAGCGGGCGGTCCGCGAAAGGGGTGCCAGGGCGCGGGTCGAGGAAGTTCATCGGTACCTCGCACGGGTCAATCTCTGCCAGCTGCACTGCAAACTCAGCGCGCTGCTCCAGGGACTCGCCCATGCCGATGATGCCGCCGCAGCAGACCTCCATGCCTACCTCGCGCACATAGTCGAGGGTCTGCTTGCGCTCCTCCCAGGTGTGGGTGGTAACCACATTAGGGAAGAAGGAACGGGAGGTCTCCAGGTTGTGGTTATAGCGCTGCGCTCCCATATCCTTCAGGCGCTGCGCCTGCTCGCGGGTCAGGGTGCCTAGCGAGCAAGAAATCTCAATATCGACGGCGTCATTAATCGCGGCAATCGCCTCGCCCACCTGGTCCAGCAAACGATCGTCCGGGGACTTCACCGCGGCAACAATGCAGAACTCGGTAGCGCCGGACTTAGCGGTCTTCTGTGCCGCCTCCACCAGTTCCGGAATGTTCAGGCGCACGGCGCGCACCGGGGACTCAAAAAGGCCGGACTGGGAGCAGAAGTGGCAATCTTCTGGGCAGCCGCCGGTCTTAATGGAGATAATGCCTTCCACCGATACGTCTGGGCCACACCACTTCAGGCGGGTCTGGTGGGCAATATCGGCGATCTCCTCCAGCTGGGAATCCGGAACCTGCAATACCTGCAGTAGCTCTTCCTGGTTGAGGCCTTTGCCTTGCTCTAGGGCTTTCTCACGGGCGATGTCAACGATGCTCATGGTGCTAAACCCTACTTGAACGGCGTTCAACTTTGGTTAAAACCACATATAAATCTGTACGGAACTACCCTCGGGGGCATGACGCTTTATGATGACACCCTCTCCCTCCTCCAAGAGCTGATCCGCAATGCCTGCGTTAATGACCTCACGCCAGACTCCGGCCACGAGGTGCGCAATGCGGATAGCCTGGAAAAATTCTTTGCGGGCGAAGACGTGCAGATTGAGCGCTTCGAATCCCACCCAGGCCGCGTTTCCATCGTGGTGACCGTCCCCGGCGATCCGGACCAGGAACCGCTCACCCTCATGGGCCACACGGACGTCGTCCCCGTAGATGAGCCGAAGTGGACCAAGCCGCCTTTCGAGGCGCTTATCGAGGACGGCAAGCTCTACGGCCGCGGTTCCGTAGACATGCTATTTATTACCGCCACCATGGCCGCCGTCACGCGCGAGGTCGCCCGCACCGGCAATACGGGCGGCACCCTTGCCTTTGTCGGCATGGCCGATGAAGAGGCCCGCGGCGGTCTCGGCGTGCGCTTTATGTCTGAAAACCACCCCGATGCCTTTTCCTGGAAGAACTGCTTGTCTGAAACCGGCGGTAGCCACCTGCCCGGCGCGGTGGGATTCAACGTGGGCGAAAAGGGCGCCGGCCAGCGCCGCCTGCACGTGCACGGCGATGCCGGCCATGGCTCCACTCCTTATGGCAAGGACTTTGCCATCGTCAAGATCGGTGAGGTAGCCCGCCGCATAGCCGCCGCCGAACCACCCACAGCCTCGAATGAGATCTGGGAGGGCTTTGTGCGCACCTTCAAGTTCGACCCCCAGACGGAGCAGGAGCTTATCGACGGCACCGGTGACTACTCCAAATTCGGCAACCTCGACGCCTACGCACATGCCTTTAGCCACACCACCATCGCCGAGACCGTCCTGCGCGCCGGCGGTGCCATCAACGTGCTGCCTTCACATGCCTACCTGGAAATGGACGTGCGCCCCTTCCCCGGCCAGACCCAGGAGGATCTGGATGACTTCCTGCGCAGCGCGCTCGGGGACATGGCCGATGAGGTAGAAATCGAACACCTCATTACTGAAGATGCCACGCAATCCTCCACCGATACCGAGCTGTGGCGCGCCATTGAGGCCACCTCCAAGGAATTCTTCCCCGATAAGGACGTTGTCCCAGTTCACGCCACCGGCGGCTCCGATCTGCGCTTCGCCCGCCGCAAGGGCGGCAATGCCTATGGCTTTGCCATGCACGCCGAGGGCCGCGATATGGCCAGTGCCAATTCGCAGCTGCACAGCCACGACGAGCACCTCTACCTAGAGGACCTCGAGCTCACCGTCCGCGCCTACCGCAGCCTGGTCAATCGCTTCCTCGGCCTGTCACAGGCGTAACAAATGTGGCAAGATGTCTGGCATGAGCTTTGCACGTAAGTCCGCGCTGCTTTCTGCAGCTACCGCCCTGACCGTAACCCTCGCCGCCCCTGCCGCTGCCCATGCCGACGCCGTTGATAATCTCCTCGCCAAGATGCCCGCCGGCCAGATTTCCTGCTCCCAGGCACAGCAGTACTGGACCAACTCCGCTGACTACAACCAGAAGAAGTCCCAGGCCCTCGCCGTTGCCACCGTGCACCCACGCGGCAACGAGGTCCGCGGCGCCATCGGCCGCATGGATGAGGCCATTGCCCGCTGCGGCCTAAACGGCACCACCGGTCAGGGCAAGCCGGTCAACACCGGCGGCCAGCGCGGCAATGCTCCCGCACCAAAGCCAGCTCCGGCTCCGGCCCCTGCCCCGGCACCAACCAAGAACGCCAAGGTCATCGAGCTGGGCACCATCCCTGGCCAGCCGACTGTCGATGTCCCCTTCCTGGGCCAGACCTTCCGCATCCCGGACGCGGCCAAGATTGCCCAGAACGCCGTATCCCAGTTCCAGCTGCCACAGATCCCACAGATCCAGCAGCTGCAGCAGCTGTCTTCCTTCTAAGACGCTGGCGTGGCCGGACCGCTTAGCGGTCTAGCTGAAAATAGATTCCGGCATGCGCACTGCAGCCGGGATTAAATTTATGCCCACAGTGGGGACACGCAGGCGCGGCGGAATAGGCGTGGTAGTTCATTTCGGTGCGGCAGGCGCCGCAGAGTACCGAGGGGGCGTCGGCAAGCATGGGCCCAAACTCATGCTCCGTGAGCTCGGCATGGCACAGCGCGCAGGCAAAATACTCGCGGCAGGTGGCGCATTTATTGGCCACCACATCCAGCGGCGAATGCCAGTGCTTGCACCGGCCCTCCGCATCAATCGCGCCGTGAATCTTCATGGCCGTCAGCATACGCGCCATCCTGTTGCCACTGGTGCTTCTTTTCCTCTGATTTCTTGGCATTGCGCACGGCCTGAATGCCCACCACGATGGCGATGATGAGCGGTACCCACACCTTGCTGTAATCCATGAGGAATACGAGCCAGTCGGGCGGATCGATGTCGATGTTGAAGTCGAAATTCGGCACCGGCAGCTCTATCTGCGGAAACTCCGGTACGGGGAGCGCGATATCCGGCAGGTTTATCTCCGGCAGTTCCCAATCCGGAAGCAAGCGGGACAAAATGCGGCTGATGATCGGGCCAAGCACGATCACGCCAATGGCCCAGCCGGACTTTCCCAGGCCACCCAAAAGCGGATACAGCACCCGCTTGAAGGAGCTTTCCTCCATGGCCTTGCGGCGCTTTTCTCCCAATGAGCCGGCCGGGGGCTCGAGGGCGACTGCCTCCTCCCCATTGCGGTAGTACACGTCGAGGAGCTCGCCAAAGGGAGAAGCTTGGATATCTAGATAAGGTTTGCTGCGCGGGGCGGAGTTCTCGAGCAGGGTGAGGTCTTTTTCGATCTTCTTCTTAAGCGAATAGCGGCCCGCACGCGGCCGATCGTGGCGGCTGCGTACCTGACCGTTCACCACAATCTGCAGGCGTGGGCTCGGGTTCTTCCGCCAGAGCCGGAGGCGTTCCAGCAGGGTGGCATCGCCTGGAACCGGGGTGAAGTCCTTCGCTTTCTTAGGCCACTGGCCCATCTCCACGAACTCGGCATCGTATCCGCGCTGCACCTCAATGGTGCCCACCTCGGGGTGCTCTAGGCGCCACGTCTCCATTAGCTCTTCCCTGCCTTGGAGCCCACCGCGGCCCCCAGCTTGCTCGCGGCCCATGCCAGGAAAACAAATACTGGGAGGTATATCCAGGTGCCCTCGTTGAAGTAGAGGGACATGGCTGCAAAATACGCCAGCCCCGCCACGCAGAAAATGGTCCAGGAGGCGCGGAAAGTGGCGCCGTCGACAAGAGCGATGGCCACCGTCAGCACGGCCATGAGGATGAGCAGAACTACGCCGGAGACTAGGTGATAGACTGCGGGCGGAAGGCCAACAAAGACCGCGGCCATGGCAATAGGTGCCCACCACTGCCACCACACGCGGGTGGGCTCGTCCTTTGCTTCTGCTTCTTCCGCTAGGTCCTCAAACACGCACCCAACCTATCACAGGGCTTGATATTGCTTATGGGGAAGAAATCCTCCTAGCGGTCGGCCTAATCCTCCCCGCGGAGGATACCGCGCTGAGCAGTGCGTACCTAGCGTTAAGAGCATGAAAAGCACACCACTCATCCTCGCGGCGGGCGTAGTATTCGGCGCCATCTACGGCACCAATGCGCTCCTGCCAGACATCTATGACAACCCCACTTCTGAAGTGCAGGCCGGACAGGCCCGCATCCCCGGATTATCCTGCACGGAAGAAGATGGCTCCACCAGCAGTGAACCACGCTGGGACTGTGACGGCACCCAAATCCGCGCTAAGGAAGTCGGCGTGCAAGACAAAGACCAAGCCACCCGACGCTACCTCCGGGCAATGGGTGAAAGTACGGCCATGCCGGAAGGAGACATCGACCGCGACGGGGACAAGCGCACGCTTAGCGATGGCGACCTTGTAGCCATCAGCATCGAGGGCGATGGCCCCACCACGTTCCTCTCCCTGCGCGGACCGCGCGCTGCAGAACTTGCCCAGGAGGTAGAAAAGGCATGAAGAATCTGTATTGGTTATCTATCGCTTTTGGACTGGTAGTCTCCGGCTTCTTTTTGGCTGATCGTCGGTTTACTGAGGTTGGGCTCATCAGTGCGCTCATCTGCGTGGGCCTTACACTCGGCTTGGGATTCTTGTGGTTTAGGCCGCGGCCGATGTGGCAAGGCATCCTATGGGGTGCGCTCGCCCAGCCGGTGGTGGTGAGCCTCAACAACCAAATGGTGGGGATTTCGAACAAGCTGGGGCTTACCTTCCTGGACTCGGCCTTTTACTCGCCACTTCCAGAGGAAACCATCAAGCTCCTCGGCGTTGTCATTATCGTTGCAGCCTATAAGAACGTGCGGCATCCCTACCAAGCCGCCGCGATCGGCATGGCGGTAGGCCTTGGCTTCGATGCCATGGAAAATGTGCCGTTCATCCTCCACGCGGCCATCGATAACTTGGACGGCGACCTCTGGGGCGTCATCATTACCGGTATCGGACGATTCTTCACTGGCGCCTTTACCCATGCGCTGTATACGGGGGTTGCGGCGTGGGGCGTCGGCAAGCTCTATGCGGGCGCGCGCCACGGGTACTGGCAGGTGGCGGGATTCTGGCTGGCCGCTATTGCCCTACATACCTTGTTCAATGGCGCGACCATGATTGCGGGTGAGTGGCCGGCGACCATCCTTGTTATCGCCCTCATCACCTGGACGCTTATTATCTGGGGCCTGCGATTCATGCGCAAGCAGGACAAGAAACACGTGGCACAAAGCAGCGAAAAGTCCCTACCCGCTAAAGATTCGGAATATAGCTCCTGAGCTGGCTCAATGCGGAAGAAAAAGGCTCGTGTCCGAGGGGTGTTATAAGGTGTGAATCGTACACAAGTTCACACGATAATTTAGGTACGATGCGCCATGGAAGAACCCTACTTTTCCACGACCAATACCACCGACCCCATCACACGCTTAGCCTTTGAGATGCGAAAGGCGGAATACGAGTTCTGGGTGAGCCAAGTCCCGGAGCTCGATTCTGATTTCGAATTAGTTACCCAATCCCTCTACCGCACCACCGGCGTCAATGAAGGCCGGATTGGCCATATCCTCATGGCGCTGCACCGCTTGGAGGAGCTGCCCGAGCTCCAAGCGCTGCAGCACCGCCTCTATCACTTAGATCTCGACCGCATTATTGCCATCAATAAGTCCCTCAACCGCTTGGGAAATCCGACGCCGGAGGTGGTGGCGCGCATCGATGAGCAGCTCACCGCCTACCTCACCCCTACCCGGCCGAACCAGGCCATGCGCACGCAGGCGCAGATCAAGCGCAAACTCAACGAGCTCATCAACCTCGCCGATGACACGCTGGCCGTCACCCAGGGCCCTACCCAGTCGCGCTACACCATGGAAAACTGGGGCGATAACACCTCGGCGGTGACTTTGAGTGCGGACCCGGCGGTTATCGCGAGCGTCGATAAGTGCGTCCGGCAGACCGCGCTGGAGCTAGGTTGCTCGCTTGCCGACGCCGCCGTTGCGCTCCTCACCGGCCGCACCCAAGCCCCCGAGATCATCCTCAACGCCTACAAGGCCACCGACGTGCCCAATTCCCCGGCATTTATCGAATCCGTAGGCTGGCTCGACCCGGCGCGCTCCAATGCGCTGCCCTACACCAAAATCCGGGAGATGGATCCTAACCACGAGGTCAAGGGCTACGTCACTCCCGCCGCCATGGCCGCATACCTGGAAGGCGTCGACGGCACCTGCCGCTACCCCGGCTGCAACCGCCCAGCATCTGCCTGCCAGAAGGACCACCGCATCAACCACGCGGACGGCGGGCCGACCGCCCCGGCAAACCTCGCCTGCTTATGCCAGCACCACCACAACATAAAGACCGATGACCGCGTCTTTTATGTCATGGATCCACACACGCGCGACATCATCTGGCTATTTGAAGATGGTACCTGGACCACCACCGAGCCCTCCGGCCCGCTGGCGCAGAAGAACAAGAACTGGGTACAGACCTTCGCCCAAACCATGACTGCCCACCGCGCCCGGGCATATGAAGAGGCCCAAGAGCTCATACGCCAGCAGAAAACCACCCCTAGGGAGGAGGAATAAATCCGCCAGCTTCCCTACAGTGGCTGGCATGACGCAAAATTTATTCACGCTAGATGAGCTCGTAATTACCCAAACCAAGTCCTTCCTCAACGATCAGTTCATGATCACCGATATCAACGGCACCCCGGTGGGCACCATCCTGCAATCCACCAGTCTCAAAGACATGGTGTTTAAATCCTCTCGCAGCCTAGAGGTCGCACTCACGGACGCCGAGGGCAATCCCCTCCAAACGGTCATGACGATTTCGGACCCGCCGAATTTTCTGCGGGATACCTACGAGGTGCACTTGCCGGGAATCGAGCAACCCATGGCCGTTATCACCAAGCGCTTTTCCATGCTCAAGACAAAATTGGACTTGACCATGGAGGGCTTTCCTGACGTCGAAATTCACGGCGACTTCTGGGATTGGAACCTTTCCATCACTTCAGAAGATCGCCTGCTTGCTGACGTCTCTAATGAATGGACTGGCATGGGCAACTACTTCATGGGCAAAAACACGTACCGCCTGCGCATCACGCCGAGACTCAGCGAGCAACAGCACGCCGCCATCCTCGGCGCTGTGATGAGCATGGATATGCTGCGCACCAAGCAAAAGAACAGCGACTAGGAAAAATAAAAAGGTGCTGTTGCAAAGTTGGGGGGAGAGCAGCGAAGACTCAGTTTCTCATTCCCTGATGGCCGCTGCGTGTGGGCGTTGTTAGGCCGTCTCGAAGACCTGGTTGACGATCACCGCGTCCGGGTTCGGTTGCCTGTTGGCAAACATCGCGCCTTGTCCTTTCCGCAATGAGTACATCGCCTCCATCCCTTTCAACGTCCGATATGCAGATGTCCGGTTCTTAAACGCGCCTTTCGGCTCGAGGATCCGCTTCAGCCGACCATGGTGGCCTTCCAGGATGTTGTTGAGGTATTTCACCTGCCGGTGTTCCACTGTTGGCGGGCAGATTCCCTCTGACTTCAACTCGGCGATTGCCCTGGCAAGGCAAGGTGCTTTATCGGTGTTGATCACTCTGGGATACCCGGCTGACGCATTGGATCTGACGGCCTTGGCCAGAAAACACTTTGCTGCGGCCACGTTCCGCTTCGAAGAGAAGCAAAAGTCCAGGGTCTGGCCACCAGTGGTGATCGCCCGATAGAGGTGTCATCCACCCGCCAGGAACTGGCCTGCCAGTCAGGTACCTGCCGGTACCACCGTGTTTGCTTATCCAGCTCAGGGGCGTATTTCTGGACCCAGCGGTAGATCATGGTGTGATCGACCGGCACGCCCCGCTGAAGTCATCATTTCCTCCAGAGCGCGGTAGCTCACCCCGTAGCGGCAGTACCACCCACTGCCCACAGAATGATGCCACGGGGGAAATGACGACCGGAAAAGATACCCATAGCTGTGACTTTTTCACGTCACTCTTCCTACTGCCCCAACTTTGCAACAACACCTTTCAGGGTCATATGGGGGGCAGTGGAGAGAAGTGGTGGATCAGTGGACAGCGGTGGATGCCGAAGTAGGCGTGGCGTCTTCCTCTTTCGACTCGGTCGGAGCCAGGTGAGCCGGATCCAGATCAATGCGGCGCAACAGCTGGGCGTTCAGGGCCACCACGATGGTCGAGGCAGACATCAAGATCGCGCCCACGGCCGGGGACAGCACGAACCCGATCGAGGCGAGCACTCCGGCGGCCAACGGCACGGCGAGGATGTTGTAGCCAGAGGCCCAGATCAGGTTCTGGATCATCTTGCGGTAGCTGGCCTGGGACAGCTCAATCATCGACAGCACTGCCCGCGGGTCATCACTGGCTAGGACCACCCCGGCAGATTCCATGGCCACATCCGTGCCGGCACCGATGGCGATACCGACGTCCGCGCGGGTCAGAGCGGGGGCGTCATTGACACCGTCACCGACCATGGCCACGCTCAAACCCCGGTCCTGCAGCTGCGTGACCTTGGTGTCTTTGTCCTGGGGCAGGACCTCGGCGAAGACCTCATCAATGCCTAAGTCCTGACCGACGGCGTGGGCCACCTGCTGCGCGTCGCCGGTGATCATCGCGACCTTCACCCCGCGGTCCTGCAGGGCTTTCACGGCGGCGCGGGATTCGGGGCGGATCTTGTCCTCGACGGCCACCGCACCGATGATCTGACCGTCACGGACAATATGGAGCACACCGGCCCCACGCCCGGTCCAGGCGCTGGTGGTGTCGGTGAACTCGGCCGGGGTGGTGAGGTTGAACTCGCGCAGCATGTTCGGCCCGCCCACGAGGATCTCAGCGCCATCGACAGTGGCTCGAACCCCCCGGCCGGAGGCGGCGCTGAAACCAGTTGCACGGATTTGCCGACGGGAGGCCTCGGGATGGGCGGCCGCGGCCGCCACGATGGCGCGGGCCACGGGGTGCTCACTGTCGGCCTCCGCGGCGGCGGCCAAGGCCAACAGCTCGCCCTCGGTGACGCCGACAGCTGCCGCGACACCGGTGACCGCGTGCGCACCCTCGGTCAGGGTGCCGGTTTTGTCGAAGAGCACCACGTCGATGGTGCGCATCCGCTCGAGCGCCATCCGGTCCTTGATGAGCACCCCGGATTTCGCGGCCCGCTCGCTGGAGATCGCAATGACCAGCGGAATCGCCAGGCCCAGGGCATGCGGGCAGGCGATGACCAGCACCGTGACCGTGCGCACCACGGCATCGTCCGGGCTGCCGATAATGGTCCACACCACCGCGGTGATCAGAGCGGAGATCAGCGCAAACCAGAACAACAACGCCGCCGCCCGATCCGCCAGGGCCTGGGCCCGGGAGGAGGACTCCTGGGCGTCGGCAACCATGCGTTGGATCCCGGCCAGGGCGGTGTCCCCACCGGTAGCCTCCACCCGGATGCGGACGGTGTTGTCGGTGGCCACGGTACCGGCGACCACCTTGTCACCGGTGTCGCGGAAGACGGGACGGGATTCGCCGGTGATCATTGCCTCATCGAATTCGGCGGCTCCGTCGAGGATGGTTCCGTCGGCCGGCACCCGGGCACCGGCCCTCACCAGCACGACGTCGTCGACGACCAGCTCGGAGATGGCCACGGTGCGGGTGGTCCCGTCGATGACTTTCTCGGCCTCATCCGGCAGCAGGGCAGCCAGTGCGTCAAGCGCGGAGGACGCGGCCCCGAGAGCGGACATCTCCAGCCAGTGGCCCAGCAGCATGATGGTCACCAGCAGGGCCAGCTCCCACCAGAAGTCCAGCTCAAAACCGCCCAGCCCCAGAGTGGTGACCCAGGAGGCGACAAACGCCACGGTGATGGCCATGGCGATCAGGAGCATCATCCCGGGTTGGCGGGATTTCAGTTCTTTCCATCCGCCCTTGAGGAAAGGCGTTCCGCCGTAGACGAAGATGATCGTGCCCAGCACCGGGGGGATCCAGGTGGATCCGGGGAATGCCGGGAGTTGGTAGCCGAGCAGCTGGGCGACCATGGGGCTGAAAATAACGACGGGAATGGACAGAATCAGCGACCACCAGAAGCGGTCCCGAAACATTGCGGTACTGTGTCCGGCGTGTTCGCCGTGACCATGAACGTGGTGGTCTTCGTCCAGGGCGGAGTGCGGGTGATCGTGGGGCATCGCCTGGCCGTGGGTGTCGGCATGTGCGTGGTGTTCGTGGCTGGCATGATCCGGGTGGTGGGTGTGGTCTGTTTCCGGAGCGGGGTGATCACCCGAATGGTGGGGAGTGCTCATGACGTTCCTTTCGCTCAACCCGGTCGGGGTCGAGATGATGGGTATAACTGATCAGGATAAGACGGTGTAGCCGGCCTCCTCGATGGCCCGGCGAACCATCTCCGGAGGTACGACACCGGTGACCGTGACGGTGGAAACTCCACCAGCAGCGAGATCAATCTGGACGTCGTCGACCTGGGGAAGGGCCTGAAGGGCCTGGGTCACGCTTTTCGCGCAGTGCCCGCAGGTCAGGCCGGTGACCTGGTAGCTAGGGGAGGACCCTCCTGCTGACGAGTCGCTGGCGGCAGGGGTGGAGGCGGTGTCGGCACGTGAGGCAGGTCCGCAACAGCTGCAGCCGTGGGAGGCCATCGGCAAGAGGCGGGGCGGGGAGGTGATCATGGGAAAGCTCCTTCGGTTCGGTGGGGTGCGGCGATGCCACTCTCTAACGCATACCCCCCTGGGGTATATTTCCCTAGCGTATACCCCCCGGGGGTATATTTTCAAGGGGTGGAGGGAACGGCCCTCACGCGGGGCAGGGTGTGGTCACCGAGCAGCCTCCTCACTGTCGGGAGGGGACAGCGGGAGGCGGAGGGCAAACACCGCTCCGCGACCGGGTCCGGGGGAGGTGGCGGTGAGAGTGCCGCCGTGGGCCTCGATCAATGCCTTGGAGATGGTCAGACCGATACCGGCCCCGCCGTTGTCCCGGCTGCGGGCGGCATCCCCCCGGTAGAAGCGTTCGAAGATGTGTCCGAGCTGGTCGGGTGGGATGCCCTCGCCATCATCGGCGACGTGGATGAGCACGGTGGACGCCCCCTGTCGGTGGACACTGATCCGGACCTGCCCGCCGGCCGGGGTGTGCCGTAGCGCGTTCGACAGGAGATTGCTCATCACCTGGCCGAAGCGTTGCCGGTCCACGAGCACCCGGGCGGTGTCTGTAATGCTCTCGACCTGTAAATCGACGCCTTTGTCAGCATAAGCTTCCCCCGCGGCAACAGCGGCGGTATGGAGCAGATCCCCGAGCCCTTCCTCCGCCAGGTCCAAATCGATCCGGTGTTCCTGGGCCCGGGAGACATCGTCGATGTCTTCCATCAACCGGGTCAGGCGGGTGAGTTGGTCAGCCATGATCGTGTGGGTGGCATTATTCCAGTCCACGACCCCGTCCTGGAGACCATCGAGGTAGACCGTGAGCACCGATAAGGGGGTGCCCATTTCGTGGGCCAGATCAGAGAGCATCTGGCGGCGGACCTGTTCGGTGTGTTCCAGCCGGTCAGCCATGGTGTTGAAGGCATGCGCCAGGGTGGTGACCTCGGGGCCTGCTTTTCCGGCGGGCACGCGGATACGGGAGTTGCCGGCCGTCAGGCTGGTAGCAGCGCGGGTGAGATCCTGCAGGGGGGTGCGCAGACGACGCGATAACCACAGGCTGGCCAGCAGGGCGCTGATCAAGGCGGTGGGCAGGGAGACGGCCAGGGTGATCAGGTTAGCGCCCCGGTAGGCCTGCTCGGCATGGAACAGCTCCAGCGAGGGGTCCTCCCGGCCGGTCATCAACATATGATCATGGAACAGGGTCGGGCCCACCATCGTGGCCACGGCCGCGGCCACCAGCAGGCTAATCACCACGACCAACACCTGGGCGGCCAGGAAGCGGAAGGCCAGGCCGGGTCCGTGATTCATGGCTGCCCCACCCGGTAGCCCACGCCACGCACGGTGTCGATAAACCCCCGGCCCTGGGTGTCGGTGCCGAGCTTGCGACGCAAGTTGCCGATGTGAACATCAACGATGCGTTCATCACCGACCCAGGTGGTGTCCCAGACCTCGGTGACCAGGTCGTGGCGGGTCAGCACCTGGCCAGGGCGCAGGCCCAGGGCAACCAGCAGCTCGAACTCCGTGCGGGTGAGCTCCACGGTCGTCTCCCCCACCCGTACCTCATGGGCGACGGGGTCAAGGATGAGGTCGCCAACGATCAAGGGGGTAGTCACCTGCGGTGGGGTGCTGCTGGTGCGCGGACGGCGCAGCACCGCATGCACCCGGGTCACCAGTTCCCGGATGCTAAAAGGTTTAGTGATGTAGTCATCCGCCCCCAGGGTCAAACCGCTGATCTTGTCGTCCTCGTTGCCACGCGCAGTGAGCATGAGGATGTAGCAGTCCGAGAAGGTGCGGATGCGTCGGCACACCTCCAGGCCGTCGAGTTCGGGCAGCCCTAGATCCAGCACCACAACATCGGGGGAAAAGCGACGGGTCTCGTCCACGGCCTGAGTGCCGGTGTGCGCCTGGCGGGTATCAAAGCCGGCCCGGATGAGGTAGGAGGCCACCATCTGAGCCAGGGGTTGTTCATCATCGACGACCAGCACCCGCCCCGGGGGCGTGGCGGTGGTCGGTGTGCGGTCAGCCATAGACCCCAGTATCGCTCCGGTCAGGGGGGAATACCACCCTCGCTCAGTGCCCGGCGGGGAAATCTTCATCAAATCTTCAAACATCACCCTTCGACCGCCGTCACCCCTGTGTCCCACCCTGGGTCGGCGGCATCGCCTCCCCTGGTCGGTTCAGCAGGCGCCACCGGGGATTTCACTGCCTGCACCGCATACCCGGGGCGGGTAGAAGTACATCGCCCACGGCTGTGGGGTGGTGTCCCGGTGGTGACCCAGCCCACCGAATTCACCCTCTTTTCGCCCTGTTATAAGGCTGTGGGCAGGGTTTTTGATTTCTAGTCCGTCAGGCACCCGTGCTAGATAAAGGTATGGCATCGACCTTGAGACGGTGTCTTCTCATGGTCTTACCACGATCCAAGGAGATTGACGTGAAACGAGCAGCGATCGCAGCCGCCGCCCTTGCCCTCGCCCTCACGGGGTGTTCGGCTGCCGACCCGGAACCCACCGCCGATGGGACGGTGTCCCAGGACACATTCCTGACTGCCCATGGCCTGGCCGACATGGACGCGGTGGAGATCATTGATCACCTCGACCGGCAGAAGGTCACTGAGCGTCCCACGGATCTGATCGCCTCAGTAGGTGCCGATGAACTGCTGCTCTCGAGCGATGACCAGGAAGTTGTGCTCGATCTTCCCGACAATCAGACGTATGTCTCGATCGCACCCTATCTCACCTCCACCCACGACTGCTTCTACCACAGCCTCACGACCTGCCAGGGGGAACTCGACAATGAGGATATCCAGGTCACGATCACCGATGAGACGACCGGTGAGGTGCTGGTGGACGAGGCGACAACCACCTTCGACAACGGGTTTATTGGCTTCTGGCTTCCCGATGATGCCACCGGTCTGATTGAGGTCAGCTACCAGGGGCGTACCGGCACAACGGAGTTTTCCACCGCCGACGACGGTGCCACCTGTGTCACAGACCTGCACCTGACGTGATGGCTCAGCCGGGTCCTCACCTGCGCCTGTCTCCCGTATCACTGAAATCTAACACCAAGGAAGGTTAAATCATGATAAACGGATTTTCCCGACGACAGTTTCTGCTCGGTGGGCTCGTCCTCGCCGGCACCGGGGTCGTGGCCGCCTGCACCAGCGACCCTGGACCCGCTGCCTCGGCACCAGGTTCCTCCCTTCGCCCCACTCCCACCCCCACTGCGCTCGGTGAGCCGACGGTGCGCCGGACACTGACCGCCCGGCCCCTCTCTCTGGATATCGGCGGTATCGAAGCCAAGACGTGGGGATACGTCTCTGACACCGGGGATGCCGCCATTGAGGCCACCGCCGGCGACGTCCTCCAGGTCGATATCACCAATGAACTGCCTGAGAGCACCTCCATCCACTGGCATGGCATCGCACTCCACAACGCAGCCGACGGTGTGCCCGGCATGACCCAGGACCCCATTGAACCTGGCGAGTCTTTCTCCTATGTTTTTGAAGTCCCCCACGGTGGCACCTACTTCTACCATTCCCACTCCGGCCTGCAGCTTGATCGCGGCCTCCACGCCCCACTGATCGTCCGTGACCCGCAAGACGCTGAGGACCAGGACGTCGAGTGGACCATCGTGCTCGACGACTGGGTCGATGGCATTCAGGGCACTCCCGACGATGAGCTCGACAAGCTCACCGGAATGGGTTCGGGCGACCATAACGGGAAGAAGGGGATGGGAGGTCACGGCCATATGATGCACGGCACCCCGGACCGGGTACTGGGCGGGGATGCCGGCGATGTGATGTATCCGCACTACCTCATCAACGGACGTATCCCCCGTGCTCACCGGACCTTCGAGGCTCGCCCGGGCGACAAGGCCCGCCTGCGGTTTATCAACTCCGGCGGTGACACCATCTTCAAGGTGGCCCTCGGTGGCCACCGCATGACCGTGACCCACACCGACGGCTTCCCTGTCCAACCCAGGGAGACCGAATCGATCTACCTGTCGATGGGCGAGCGTGTCGACGTCGAGGTCATCCTCGACGACGGCATCTTCCCGCTCACGGCTTTGGCGGTGGGTAAGGACGACCGCGCCTTCGCCGTCATCCGCACCGCCGGCGGCCAGGCTCCCCACCCCGATGTCGACTTCCCCGAGTTGTCGTCCACCGGACTGCTTCTGTCCTCCCTGAAGCCAGCAGACCGTGCACTCCTGCCCGAGGACACACCAGACCGAGAAGTCAGCATCGACCTGGGCGGGCAGATGATGCCGTATGAATGGAGCATTCTCACCGACGGCCAATCCTCCTCCGCGACCGTGCAGGAGGGCCAGCGCCTGCGGATGGTCATGCGCAACAGGACCATGATGCCCCATCCCATGCACATCCACGGCCACACGTGGGCACTGCCCGGCAGCGGCGGACTACGCAAGGACACCGTCCTTCTCCGCCACGGTGAAACCATGATCGCCGACCTGATCGCTGACAACCCCGGTGAGTGGGCATTTCACTGCCATAACGCCTATCACATGGAAACCGGGATGTTCAGCTCGCTTCGCTACGAGTAACCGCCACAGCAGGGTTGAGTGCCGAGGTGGACGGGGGTTTCCCCGAGTAGTGAACACGGCATTGGTGTCAGGGTTGAGCAATGTGTGCCAGAAGTCAACGGGATTGAAGTATGCGTCGGCGTGCACGGCAGCAAGTTCAATGATGCGGTCGTAGCGCTTGTTAAAGCCGGTGGTTTCGGTATCAATGACCGCAAAGACCGGCTCGCACGGCATGCGTGGGGTGTAGCGGTTGAGGAGGTTTTCTAAGAAGCCTATGGCCTCAAGCCAAGAGGCCCATACCGACATGCCCGCCTAAACGCTATCGAACACTGCAACCAACGTGGATTTCTGTGGATAACCACACTAACCCTGTGTGGGTTGTCCACAAGGTTAGTGTGGTTGGCCTTTCGTAGCGGGCGTGGGTGTGGTTGCCTTAGTGCTATGAGCACTTCGCAGGACTATCCGAACTCCACCCCAACCCCCGCTACTACGACCACTGGGAGGTCAGCGGCGGGGGCCGAGTTTGCGGGATATTTCCCAGCAGGAATTAAATACGGCCTAAACGACACGATGTGTTGGTGAGGTTGTACGGCTAGCCGGTCTGGCGTGCTGATATTAGGACTATTTCACTTATCCAGAGGGATATTCCAGCTTCGACCATGAAATACCGCCAAAGGAATGCCGGTGTGCTAGGCACCTAGGCTCACGATGAGGGGATGAGTAAAAATCATCCTCGATGCCCCGTCTGCGGCGGGACATGCACGAAACACGGAACAACGAGTGCTGGGCGCCAACGATGGCGATGCCGCACCTGCAAGGCCACCTTCACCCGCGTGAATAACGATGCCGTGCAAGCCAAATGGTTCCGCCTTTTCATTTCCTGGCTCACCTCCAGCAACAGCTTGGAAGAAACAGCTAAAACCTGCGGTGTTTCAACGCGAACTTTGCAACGACGCTTCACACCGTTCTGGCTTATCCAACCTCCTAGACGCGTTGATAAGCAGAGAATCTACGATCAAGTCTTCATCGACGGCACCTACTTCAACGCCAAGTGCCTTGTTGTAGCTGCCGACTCCAGCCATGTCATCAATTGGTTCTGGTGCACGAAAGAATCCTCCTGGTCGTATATGCGCCTGCTGGACGAGCTAGCCCCACCACAATTGGTGACCTGCGATGGGGATTCCGGAGGCCTTAAAGCACTACACCACCTATGGCCTGATACCCCGGTCCAACGCTGCATTGTCCACGTCAAGCGCAATATCCAACGCGCCACCGGCCTTCACCCCACCTCGCCGATGGGTAAAGCACTACGACGGCTTTCCTTTGAACTACTCGCCGTTGACAACCTAGATAAGGCAGCCGAATGGATAGTGAAGCTACAGCAGTTCGGCACCGTATTTAGCACTCAGCTCAAAGCCCGTACCTACGTCAAAGACGTCCCTTTCGATCAGATTCCTAAGTCCAAGCGCCGGAACAAAAAGTGGTGGTACACCCACTACACTCACCGCGG
>NZ_JASOKQ010000025.1:0-31194 GCF_030216265.1 Corynebacterium sp. UMB0012 | reverse complement strand
TGCATCCTGGTCAAATTTTCTTGGCATATTCCAGATTTTCCCATCTACTCAAACGGAACAAAACCTGGGACACTTCAAGGGCGGGGCTGAGCTGCATAAAGGCAAGGTTTACAAGAAAAGTTGAGTCGCGGGGAATAACTTTTGTAGGCTACCCGTTGTAGAGATTGAGTGACACAGGCTCAAGGTTGCGTGACCGGACGTAGAAGTTCTGTTACAGTAGCGCTCGGACGCAACGAGAAGTTGAGTCACTGACAGTCAACTTTATTAATTACCCCAAGATAAAAGGAGAAGAAATCATGGGACGCGCAGTAGGTATTGACCTTGGTACGACGAACTCCGTCGTTTCCGTACTGGAGGGTGGCGAGTCCACCGTTATCGCTAACTCTGAAGGCTCCCGCACCACGCCTTCCGTCGTTGCTTTTGCAAAGAATGGCGAAATCCTGGTCGGCCAGTCCGCTAAGAACCAGGCGGTAACCAATGTTGACCGCACCATTCGCTCCGTCAAGCGCCACATCGGCACCGACTGGAAGATCAACATTGATGATAAGGATTACACCTCCCAGGAAATCTCCGCTCGCACGCTGATGAAGCTGAAGCGCGACGCAGAGGCTTACCTCGGTGAGGATGTTACTGACGCCGTTATTACCGTTCCTGCATACTTCGAGGACGCACAGCGCCAGGCCACCAAGGAAGCTGGCCAGATTGCAGGCCTGAACGTGCTCCGTATCGTTAACGAGCCAACCGCAGCTGCTTTGGCTTACGGCCTAGAAAAGGGCGAGCAGGAGCAGACCATCCTGGTATTCGACCTGGGTGGCGGCACCTTTGACGTCTCCTTGCTGGAAATCGGCGATGGCGTCGTTGAGGTTATGGCCACCGCCGGCGATAACGAGCTGGGTGGCGACGACTGGGATCAGCGCATCGTCGACTGGCTGGTAGACCGCTTCAAGACCTCCCAGGGCGTTGACCTGACCAAGGATAAGCGCGCCGTACAGCGTCTGCGCGAGGCTGCAGAGAAGGCCAAGATTGAGCTGTCCTCCTCCCAGCAGGCCAACATCAACCTGCCGTACATCACCGTTGACTCCGACAAGAACCCGCTGTTCTTGGATGAGACCCTGACCCGCACCGAGTTCCAGAAGATCACCCAGGATCTGCTGGACCGCACCAAGGCTCCGTTCAACCAGGTCATCAAGGACGCTGACCTTTCCGTCGGCGATATCGACCACGTTGTTCTCGTTGGTGGCTCCACCCGTATGCCAGCCGTATCTGACTTGGTTAAGGAACTGACCGGCAAGGATGCCAACAAGGGCGTTAACCCGGACGAGGTTGTTGCAGTCGGCGCTGCCCTGCAGGCAGGCGTGCTGCGCGGCGAGGTTAAGGACGTGCTGCTTCTCGACGTCACCCCGCTGTCCCTCGGCATTGAGACCAAGGGTGGCGTGATGACCAAGCTCATCGAGCGCAACACCACCATCCCGACCAAGAAGTCCGAGACCTTCACTACCGCAGAGGACAACCAGCCTTCCGTACAGATTCAGGTCTTCCAGGGCGAGCGCGAGATGGCTACCGCTAATAAGCTGCTCGGCTCCTTCGAGCTCGGCGGTATTGCTCCGGCACCGCGCGGTGTTCCCCAGATTGAGGTCACCTTCGATATCGATGCCAACGGCATCGTCCACGTGACCGCAAAGGACAAGGGCACCGGCAAGGAAAACACCATCAAGATTCAGGATGGTTCCGGCCTGTCCCAGGAAGAAATCGACCGCATGGTCAAGGATGCTGAGCAGCACGCTGAAGAGGACAAGAAGCGCCGCGAGGAGCAGGAGCTGCGCAATAACGCAGAGTCCACCTCCTACCAGACCCGCAAGTTCTTGGATGACAATGCCGACAAGGTATCCGAGGATGTTAAGACCAAGGTCACCGAGGCTGCTGACGCCGTTGATGAGGCTCTGAAGGGCGATGACCTCGAGGCCATCAAGTCTGCAGTGGAGAAGCTGTCCACCGAATCCCAGGAGATGGGCAAGCAGATCTACGAGGCACAGGCTGCTGAGGCAGGCGCCGAGGGTGCTGCCGATGCTGGTGCTGCGCAGGGTGACCCGAACGTCGTCGACGCTGAGGTCGTTGACGAGGACGAGAACAAGGATGGCAACAAGTAATGACTCAGGACAGCGGAATGCCGCACAACCCAGGCGACCCGGAAAACACGGATCCGGAGGCTACCTCGGCTGACCGCGCTGAGGCTGCTGCCGAGCAGGCCGAGGAGGCCCAGGCTGCGCAGGAAGCACAGGCTGACGCCACCGAAGAAGCCGAGCTGGATCCCACCCTCGATGCTGACCTCGAAGAAGCGCTGGCAGATGTCAACGCTGATGAGGTAGAAGCCGAAGCAGCGGGCGAAGAGCCCGCAGGCACCGGCGCTAGCGATGTGGAAGCACAGTTGGCAGAACGCACAGAAGACCTGCAGCGTCTCAATGCGGAATACACCAACTACCGCCGCCGCACCGAGCGCGACCGCCAGGCCGTAATCGAGACCGCCAAGGCCAAGGTCATCGCAGATTTGCTGCCTGTCCTTGATGACCTGGAACTGGCTCGTGAACACGGCGACTTGGAAGGCCCGCTCAAGGCGTTTGCGGATAAGCTCCACAGCACGCTGGAAAAGCACGACCTCGCTGCCTTTGGTGAGGAAGGCGATGCTTTCGACCCTGAGGTCCACGAAGCCGTGCAGGACTTGTCCTCCGGCGATGAGCAGGTGCTTGGCACCGTGCTGCGCAAGGGCTACCGCGTGGGCGACAGGCTCGTACGCAATGCCATGGTCATCATCGCGGACCCCAGCGATGAGTCCGGCAGCTCGGAAGAATCTGAGTAAATAACATAAAGGGCGCCCTGGGAATTGACTAGTGACCTTCCCGCGGCGCCCTTTTACTTAACTTGTATCGATTCTCTTTGAAAGGAGGAGATGCCCAGTGAGCGCTAAACCCGAATGGGCAGACAAAGATTACTATGCGGATCTGGGGGTCTCCTCGTCCGCAGACCAGAACGAGATTAAGCGTGCTTACCGCAAGCTAGCGCGCGAGAATCATCCCGATACCCACCCGGACGACCCCGCGGCAGCGGAAAGGTTCAAAAAGGTTGCGGAAGCCTACGACGTGCTTTCCGACGCCACCGAGCGCAAGGAATACGACCAGTTCAAGGCCATGCTCCGCAATGGAGGCGGCTTTGGACGGATGGGAGGCGCCGGATTTCCCGGCGGGTTTCGATCCACGCGCATGGGTGGACAAGGTGCGCAAGAATTCGACCTCTCGGACCTCTTCGGAGGATCCGCTGGAGGAGCGTCTCAAGGCGGCGGTGTTGGGGATATCTTCGGTAGCGTTTTCAACCGCGGCGGTAGTGCTGGCCACTCAGCTAAACCGTCGCGGGGGGCCGACGTCGAAACGGAAATAACCCTCGACTTCCGCGAGGCCGCTAAGGGAACCACCATTCCCCTAGCGCTCAGCGGCAATGCGCCGTGCACCACGTGCCACGGCTCGGGCTCCGCTTCCGGCAAGACCTCTACCTGTGGCACCTGCAGCGGTACCGGTTTTACCTCGGAGAACCGCGGCGCTTTCGGTTTCTCTGCCCCGTGTAAGGACTGCGATGGCACCGGCCGCCGCATCACGGATCCGTGCAAGGATTGCCACGGCACTGGCACGGTTCACCGCACCCGCAATATCACCGTGCGCATCCCTGCCGGCGTCATCGATGGACAAAAAGTCCGCCTCGCCGGCCAGGGCGAAGCAGGTCCCAACGGCACACCGGCCGGTGACCTGTTCGTAGCGGTGACTGTAAAGCCGGATAAGGTCTTTACCCGCGAGGGCGATGACCTCCATGTCACCGTTCCGGTTTCCTTCACGGAGCTGGCCTTGGGCGATACCATCGCGGTTCCTACTTTGGATAACCCGGTGCGCGTGAAGATCCCCGCTGGTACGCCGGATGGACGCACGCTGCGGGTGCGCGGAAGGGGCATCGCCAAGCGCGGTGGCAACTCCGGCGATCTGCTGGTTACCGTGCAGGTTACCGTGCCCACCAAGCTCGATGCCGCCGCCTCCAGCGCACTGCGCACCTATGCTCAAGCGGAAAAGGACTCCGGTTTCAACCCGCGTGCGGGTTGGGCCGGCGCCGAGAATGCTTAAGGCAGGAGGTGTGTTAAGAAATGAGCACTGGAAAGGCAGAAGATTCCGGCACCGCGGTCTACGTCATCTCCGTAGCTGCGGAACTATCCGGAATGCACGCCCAGACCCTGCGCACCTATGACCGTATGGGCTTAGTCTCCCCGGCTCGTACCCGTGGCGGCGGCCGCCGCTACTCTGACCGGGATATTGAGCTGTTGCGCAAGATTCAGGCGCTGTCCCAGGACGATGGCGTCAACCTTGCCGGCATCAAGTCCATCATCGAGTTGACCGAAGAACGCGATCGACTCGAGGCTGAGCGCGACGCTTTAGCTGAAGAGGTCCGAGCCCTGCGCGAGCAGGCCGCTGGACGTCGCCCGCAGCGCAGTGGCGAGCTTGTCCATGTACCACGGTCCACTTCCGTGGTGATGTGGAGCCCGCGTACCGCGCGTGAGCGCAAGCGCTCCCGCGGCCGTGGATACGGCCAAGACTAACTCTCGCTCTGCAGACGAGTACACCCAACCCCGCAGCCAGCTTCCCCGCTGGATGCGGGGTTTTCTTCTGCCTGCGTACTCGCGGTGGCATGTGAATATTTGCAAAGGGGGTAACTGTAATCAGTGCGCATTGCAAAGTTTAGGGTTAGGATGACTAGCAGGTTGGTGATGTAAGACACAGGCAGGAATATTAGTGTCGCATAACACCTTTACCCGTAATTTTCTCCAGGAAAGGACACACAGCATGACCCTGTATGCAGCCCCGGGAACCGAAGGCTCCATCGTTGACTACCGCGAAAGCTATGACAACTACATCGGCGGCCAGTGGGTGGCGCCCGTCGATGGTGAATACATGGACAACATCAGTCCAGTAAACGGCGAGGTATTTTGCCGGGTAGCTCGCGGCAAAGAAGCCGATATCAACTTGGCTATCGATGCCGCGGAAAAGGCCTTCGAAACCTTCGGTAAAACCACCCCGGCCGAGCGTGCATTGCTTCTGCATCGCATTGCGGACCGCATCGAGGAAAACCTGGAAAAGATTGCGGTCGCGGAAACTTGGGAGAACGGCAAGGCCGTACGCGAAACTCTGGCCGCTGATATTCCGCTGGCCGTGGATCACTTCCGCTACTTCGCTGGCGCCATCCGCGCCCAGGAGGGCCGCCTGTCCCAGCTCAACCAGGACACCGTGGCCTATCACTACCATGAGCCGCTCGGCGTCGTAGGCCAGATTATCCCGTGGAATTTTCCGTTGCTCATGGCCGCCTGGAAGATTGCGCCAGCGCTGGCTGCTGGAAACTGCATTGTCATGAAGCCGGCTGAGCAGACACCAGCATCCATCCTGTTGCTCATCGATATCATCGGTGATCTTCTTCCTGACGGCGTGCTCAATATCGTCAATGGCCTGGGAGATGAAGCCGGTGCGGCACTATCCGGTTCGGACCGCATTGCCAAAATCGCCTTCACCGGCTCTACCCCGGTAGGAAAGATCATCAACAAGGCCGCCGCTGACAAGGTCATCCCCGTTACCTTGGAACTGGGTGGTAAATCCCCGTCCATCTTCTTCAAAGACATCATGGATGAAGACGATTCCTACTTGGAAAAGTGCGTGGAGGGCTTTGTCATGTTCGCCCTTAACCAAGGCGAGGTCTGCACGTGCCCATCGCGCGCGCTGGTGCACGAAGACATTGCGGATAAGTTCTTGGAACTGGCCGTTGAGCGCGTCAAGAAGATTAAGATTGGTCACCCACTCGATACGGAAACCATGATGGGTGCGCAGGCCTCCCAGGAGCAGATGGACAAGATCAAGCAGTACCTGGAGATCGGTCCGCAAGAAGGCGCGGAGACTCTTGTGGGCGGCCACGTGAACAAGGTGGAAGGCCTGGAAAAGGGCTACTACATCGAGCCCACCGTGTTTAAGGGAAATAACGACATGCGCATCTTCCAGGAGGAGATCTTTGGCCCGGTGCTCTCCGTAGCTACGTTTAAGGACTATAACGAGGCGATCACAATCGCTAACGCCACCAACTTCGGCCTTGGTGCCGGCGTATGGTCGCGCAGTCAAAACATCTGCTACCGCGCGGGCCGCGATATCCAGGCCGGCCGCGTGTGGGTCAATCACTACCACGACTACCCAGCACATAGCGCCTTTGGTGGCTACAAGGAATCTGGCCTTGGCCGTGAGAACCACTTGATGATGCTGGGCCACTATCAGGAGACTAAGAATATGTTGGTCTCCTATTCGGACCAGCCGGCCGGCCTGTTCTAAAGGCCGTACCCCTCGGATTAGTTCGCGCGCGCCACTTGGCCTAGGCCACGCAAGAACCGCGGGTCCTCCCAATAGGAGCCATGATCGCCAGGGAGGCCATCCGCGCCGGGGAGGGGAGTGGCACCAAAAGTATCAACGGTGGGATCGGGACCATGGATGCCGCCGTTAGGCCCCGTCGTAATAGCGATGGGGTCGTTGGCATTTGTGGCTGCCCAGATGCGGCCATGCAGTTCTGAGGCGTGGCCAGCACCCGTGCCAGGGCTGCCGACGAGCACTACGTCATCAGCAATTCTTTCCTGCTGTGCGGCATGCCCGGTGACAACAGAACCATAGGAATATCCCACAACGGTGCGCTTGGCCTGCGGATAGCGTTTACCGAGCGAGCGTTGAAACCGGGCGAGTTCTTGACTGGCAGTGTGCGCGGGAGTGGCGTGAACCGCACGGGGCAGGGAAGATGGCGCCTGGTAGCCTAACCACACCACCGCCGGCCCGCCGCTGGCCTTAGCAAGATTGCGGCCGCGGTCCACCGCGCGCTGCCAGGTTTCTGGATCGGAGGAGTGAACTCCTTCCACAAAGGTGGTAAGCGATGCCGGCGTAGTCCGGAAGCCGCCGGGGTCCACCATGGCTACGAGCCGTCCGTCGCTAGTTTCTAGCACCCGCATATCTGGGTTCTGCGCGGCTAGCTGAGATACGTGCTCGCTGGCTTGGGCAAGATTAATCTCGTGGACGGTATCCACTGGAAGATCGGAGAAGTCTTCCAGGCGAACGGGTGGAGCGACCCCGGCAGGCGTACACAGGGCATCGATTTCTTGGGAGCAGAGCCAATCCAGCGAATCGCCCAGTGCCCGCACCTGATTCAACAAGAGCCCGGCGGCGCTGGCCGCGGCGCCATTGCGCTCATCTACTTGTCCTAGAAATGCGATGATGCGGTCTTCGAGTTCCTCGCGGCGGGCTTGCAGGCTGGCGTGGCGCTCAAGGGTGGTGGCAACCTGCTCCATCTGGTGCAGCGGCTGGGCCAGCCAGTCGGTGTAGCCCGCCAAACTGGTGCGGGCGGCGTCACCAGCGGGGCCACTCAGTGATAGGCCGCGCCAATCCTGGTGTGCATCTAAAAATCGAAAACGCAGTTCAGTGCGTTCGCTGTGCAACGTACTGGCGCCATGTCTTAAAGCCATAGATAGGGTCATCGCGCATCTCCCAATGCATGGCCCAGGCGGGAATCTACCCCGGCGGCAGTGACGAGGAAGGCCTCAACGGAGCGCAATTGCTCAGCCGTGGCGTCCTCCGTTGCAGCCACGGTGCTGGACCAGGCGGCACGGGCTCGCTCTAGTGCGGCCGCGGTGCGGCAGGCGGTATCGAGCGCGGCCGTCGGCGGTGGCAGCGGAGGACGCGCCATGAGGGAGCGGACGTAATCGGGCAGGTGCGTGGGAATTTCTACATAACTCATGCCCCTAAGCCTGAAGGACCATACAACGCCGCGCTAGGGGGAGAGGCGCAGCCTGTGGATAACTCCGCCCTGCTTCATTATTTTGGGAGGCATGAAGGTAGCAGCAGTGCAGTTAACATCCACCGGAAATATCACCGAGAACCAGGAACTGGCGCTTGCCAAGATCCGTGAGGCGGCCGGAAACGGGGCGCGGTTAATCGTGCTTCCGGAGGCTACGGCGCAGAATTTCCGCTCTGGGCGCCTTGATGAGCAGGCACAGACGCTCGAAGGCCCGTTCGCCACGGCGATCCAAGCGCTCGCAGAGGAGCTCGAGGTCACCGTCGTGGCCGGCATGTTCTGCCCAGCCGATACCGTGGAGCGCGAGGGCAAGACCATTAATCGCGTGACCAATACGGCGCTCATTGCAGGTCCTGGCGTACTGGGTGGCTACGACAAGATTCATACCTATGATGCCTTTGACTACCGCGAATCGGATACGGTCTTGGCCGGCGAATCGCTGGTGGCCTTCGACGTGGATGACCTTATTGTGGGCGTAGCCACCTGCTATGACATCCGTTTCCCGGAGCAGTTTAAGGAGCTGGCCAGCCAGGGCGCGCAGCTCATTGTTGTGCCCACGAGCTGGGCGGACGGCCCCGGAAAGCTGGAGCAATGGCGCCTGCTCACGGCCGCGCGTGCCTTGGACTCCACCAGCTATATCCTCGCGGCCGGCCAATCGCGCCCAGGCGGCGAGGCGGAGGCGGGCAATCCCTCCGGACCAACGGGCATTGGCCATTCCACCATCGTTGACCCGAATGGCGTGCGCATGGCCGAGGCCGGGTACGAGGATGACATCCTTTATGCCGACATCGATCCGAATGAGGTAGCGAAAACCCGCCGCGCCCTGCCGGTCGTGGCCACTGCGGACTAGGCCAGTGCCGCGTAGTCTTCCGGCTGCCAGCGCCCGTCGCGGCCCCAGCTAAGGAGGTCGATGTTCTGCTTGCCGACGCCCCTTTGAACCAACTCTTCCTCACCTTCCACAACTTCTTCGGCCGGTCCGACGAGTAGGAAGCGCGGGGGAGTGCCTGTGGATAACTCCACCTCGTTGACTACTACATCGGTCGGCTCCCCGGAGACCACGTAGTCGGCGCCGGGTGCCAATTCGCGGGCATTGAGCAACCACGGGTCTTTTTCTTCCCGCACGATGCGGCGCACCGGTACGCCGAGCGCTGCTAGGTTCTGCTGGAAGTAGGTGTCATAGTGGGCGCCGGGGCTGCCCGCCACGGCAAAGAGGCGCGGTACTCGACTGCGGACTTTATCGCCCAGCGCGGCGAGCGCCGCGCAGCGGGCTGTGGCCCAGCCGGTGCCGTAGGCAATGATGACCAGTTCACCTGCGCCCGCGTTCTGGAGGCTAATGCCGCCGGCGGGCTGGCCCAAGGTCCACCAGTCTCCGGGCTGCGCGTGCGCGAGGGACCGGGAAGCCTCGCCCGCGGTGGAGACGTGAAAGATCAGCTGACCGGTCCCGTCGCTAGGCTGCGCAGGGGAGAGCATCCGCCATTGCCCGGGCAAGTACTGTGTAGTCACCGGAAAGTGCTGCCCCGGTTGGTAGGGCACAGCCAGGCCAGCCTCCACGCGGATGATGGATGTCTCGCGGGTGGGGTGATCTACAGCTACCACTTGCGCCGAGTGCGCCGGTGCTTCGCCGGCGGCGTCGGATTCCCGTGCGGCGTCGGCCATCGTGGTACATACCTGGTGGATGACGTCGCAGGCAAAGTTGTATTGATACTGCGTCAGCGCCAAAACCCGCAGTCCCGCCACGAGGGCATCGTCGACGCGGGCATAGATTTCGGGCGGAAACCCATGCCGGCGGTGATCGCGGGCGAGCTGGGTGAGCTTTGCGGAGACGTCGGCAAGCAGGGGCTCCCCAGGCTCCGTATGTTCAATCACCCACGCCAGCGCAGGCACCATCGAGGTATGGGTATCGCGCATCGACAGGGCAAAAATCTGCCGGGATTCAGGCACCGCGTTAAAGAAATGCTCGTGGACCGCATCGCGGTACTCGTCTGCGTAATTTCGAAAATGCTCGCCCAATTCCCACATGTCACATCATCCTAATAGTCAGCGCCCAACTGGGGGTCGAGCTACCTACTGAAAGCTGTAGTGGGGGTGAAAACGGGAGCCTATGTTGTGGATCACTTAGCGAAAGGTATTGTATTCCCTATCCGTCTGCCCTCTAACGGGGGCAAGCCGCCATAATTGCACAGCTAGAAAGGGTCCCCATGGAAGATTTTTCCGCTTATACGCTCATGTTGGATGTGGGCTGGATTTCTTTGCTTATGGTCATCGGCAACGTCCTGCGTCACCAGGTGAAGTTCATCTTCCAGGACCTGCTGCTGCCTGCCCCTATTACCGCCGGCCTTATCGGCCTGCTGGTAGGTCCAAACGTGCTGGGCTGGATCAACTTCTCCGATAATTTGGGTGACTACACCTCCATCCTCATTGCGGTGGTCTTTGCGTCCATGGCCTACTCCATGGAAGTGGGCGGCAACATGGGCAAGGGCGCGCGCAATATGTGGGGCTATTCCACCATGATGTTCACCGGCCAGTGGGGCCTGTTTATCGTGCTGGGCCTTATCCTCTTTGCGCCGCTTTTCGATACCCCGAATTGGTTCGGCATGATGCTGCCCGTCGGTTTTACCGGCGGCTTCGGTACTGCTGCGGCCGTGGGCGGCGCGCTGGAGGGCGTGGGCGCTGATGCCGCGTCTTCGCTCGGCTTTACCTCCGCGACCGTCGGCACGCTGGCCGCAATCATCGGCGGCGTAATCGCCGGTAACTGGGGAATCCGCAAGGGCAAGGTCTCCCACGTACCCAAGGAGCTGCCGGAAGAGCTGCGTCGCGGCTACATCAAGAATATTGATGAGCGCCCGTCTCTCGGCCGCGCTACCACCAACCCTTCCTCCATCGAGCCGCTCGCACTGCACTTTGGCTTCATCATCTTGACCGTGATGACCGCCTACGGCATCAATCAGGGTTTGAGCAGCATCTGGGAAAACGTCTCCGTGCCGCTTTTTGCTATGTCTATGGTGGTGGGCCTTCTCTTCCGTGCGGTCATGAATTTCGTCGGCGCCGAGGATTATCTGGATAAGGACTCCATTTCCTCCATTTCCGGCGCGGCCACGGACTACCTCATCGCTTTCGGCGTGTCTGCCATCGTCCCGGCCGCTATTGCCTCCTACTGGCAGGCACTTCTCCTGCTCTTCGTCCTGGGCACCATCTTCTGCGTGTTCTTCTTGCTGTGGTTCCCGGCCGAGTTCTTTGGTGAGCGCTGGATCGAGCGCGGCATCTTTGGCTGGGGCTGGGCCACCGCCACCGTGGCGACCGGCATCGCCATCCTTAAGATTGTGGATCCTAAGCTCAAGTCCGGCACGTTGTCCGAATACGGCATGGCCTATATCGGTTTCGGCCCGTTTGAAATCTCGTGGACCATCATCGCGCCCATGGCCGTCATGTACGGATTTACCGGCGTCTTCGGCGCCATTTCCTTGGCGATTTCCATCGGCGTCTACATTGCCTTCAAGGCCATGCGCCTTATGCCGCCGCGCGGCACTATCTTCCAGGAGGGCATCGGCCATGTAGGACAGAAGCAAGCATAGCCGCGCTTGCCGACGCCCCCTCCTTCCCGCCTTAAAAAACTATGAGATTGACCGCATAAAAGTTAAGAATATTTCTCGTCGGTGCGGGATTGGTGGAAACCCTCATGGCCGCGACCATGGCCTATAGGCCGCGCTACCACCGTTAACATCGGTGAGAAAAGATTTTCTCGAGAAAGGGCATTCGATTGGGGGTTATCCCTGTACCTTAAATTTTGTTAGAATTAGCGGGTATTAATCTTTGTCTTGATGGGGAACTAGATGTACCAGTTAGATGGGGCTTCCAGGCGGGTGATCATCCTGGAAGCCGCTGTTTATGTAGCGGGCTGCGAAGGCGAGCAGGCCGTTACCGTGGAATCTGTGGCGGACCAGGCCGGTCTCTCGTCGCAGGCGGTGGCTGAGGAATTTGCCAGCGGCGCCGACATGCTCGCGGAAATCCCCGCCTTCTTGGATCGTCGTATGTCTGAATACATGGTGGAAGCAGCATGCCACCTGCCGGAGGGTAATTCTGGCGGCGATGTCCTCATGCAGCTGGCAGAGGCCTACTTTGCCTACGCCCATGACGAGCCCGCCATCTACCACTACCTCTTCGAGCGGTACGATGCCATGGATGAGGAGCACGTCTGCCAATTTGCCAAGGGGGAAAAGTCGGGGACTCCGGGGGCGGACATGGCGCTGGACGTCGTCAAGCGCTTTGCCGAAGAACAGGGTGCCGTCGTAGCGGCAGATGGAGATATCTCGCCCTTGGAAATCGGCCGCATCACTTTGGCGCTCTGGTCGGTCATTCATGGCATGGGGCACTTGAGTGTGGTGGGCATCTTGCGCCTGCAGCACGCCGTTATTCGCGCCGCCAACCTTAAGCAGGTCGATCGCCTCGTAGTCGATGCCCTGCAATATTGGTTTAAGAATAAGCAGATCCCGCAACGCCGCCCCATTATGAACGATGCCCGCGGCATCGTAGAAGGGGTTATGGGAAGCGAACGCGAACAGCCTTTCGTAGCTCCGGAAAACCTTGAGCAGATGGATCCCGAGGAAGCCAAGAAGGTCATCATCGAGGCCGCGCTGCGCGTGGCTGGTCGCCGCGGTGTCGACCGCCGCTTCTTTGACCACGTGGCCGAAAAGCTTGGTACCTCCAAAGACTTCCTGACCACCATCGTGGACAACGATTTCGCGCTGCGTGAGGTGGCAGAAACCCTCACCACCACGGAAATGGCCAAGGTCTTCGAGGATTGCCTTGCTGCGCTTCCGGAGGACACCCCCACCGTAGACCAACTGCAGATTGTTGCGGCCGCCTATTTTAATTACGCGATGATGTACCCAGAGCGTTTCAGCTCCATTATCGCTCTGGCCAGCGGTTCCATCGTTCCACACAATGGTGATGGCAGCTCGCACCAGGGCATGACCAAGAACTTTGCCATCATGATGGACCTACTCCGCAAGTTTGTCATCGAGATGGGAATTACCCCCACCGACCAGCTGGTTTATATCAGCGCCTTGGCTGTATGGGCCGGCGCCAATGGCATTGCCCATCTGTGCAGTATCGGCGATTTCAAAACCTTTAATGAAGATCTCAAGTGGGCGCTTTTTGTTCAGGTAGTGACCGTATCCTTCTTTGCCATCGCGCATAGCTTGCAGATTCTGGGCCACGAAAACGAGGAATACAAGCAGGTTTAAAAGTCCTGCGCAAAGTTGAGCTCCCCACGCTCAAAAATATTTAGGTTGAGTGGAATAGGCTCAACTCTGGGTGCGTTGTGCTAAGTGAAGCCCTACAGTGGGTGAATAAAACTTAGAAGGAGCAACGCACACATGAACTCATTTAACCCCACCACTAAAACACAAGAGGCCCTGCAGGACGCCCTGCAAACAGCTTCCTCTAATGGCAACCCGGATATCCGCCCGGCCCATCTGCTGGCCGCTATCTTGAGCCAAGAAGGCGGCATTGCCGCCCCGGTTCTTAAGGCCACCGGCGTAGACCCGGATACCGTGCTCAAGGAAGCCCGCGAGCTCGTTGATTCCTATCCCAAGGCCGAGGGTGCCAATATGGCCAACCCGCAATTTAACCGCGACGGCCTCAACGTCCTGACTAAATCGCAGGAGCTGGCCGGGGAGCTGGGCGATGAATTCGTCTCCACCGAGGTCCTCCTCGCCGCCATCGCCGGCTCTAAGACCGACGCCGCCGAGCTACTTACCGGCCGTGGTGCTACTTATGACGCCATCAAGGGTGCCTTCCCCTCCGTCCGCGGCGCTGCCAAGGTGACCTCTGAGAACCCGGAGGACCAGTTCCAGGCCCTAGAAAAGTACGCCACGGACCTCACCGCCCGCGCCCGAGAGGGAAAGATCGACCCGGTTATCGGCCGCGATCAGGAAATCCGCCGCGTGGTCCAGGTGCTTAGCCGTCGCACGAAGAATAACCCAGTGCTCATTGGCGAACCCGGCGTGGGCAAAACCGCCATCGTGGAGGGCTTGGCCCGCCGCATCGTGGCTGGCGACGTCCCCGAGTCTCTCAAGGGCAAGACCCTCATCAGCCTGGATCTAGGCTCCATGGTCGCCGGTGCGAAGTACCGCGGCGAATTCGAGGAGCGCCTTAAGGCCGTGCTCGATGAGATTAAGTCCTCCGAGGGCGAGATCATCACCTTCATCGATGAGCTGCACACCATCGTCGGCGCCGGCGCTACTGGCGACGGCTCCATGGACGCCGGCAACATGATTAAGCCCATGCTGGCCCGCGGCGAGCTGCGCCTCGTTGGCGCCACCACCTTGGACGAGTACCGCAAGTACATTGAAAAGGACGCCGCCCTCGAGCGCCGCTTCCAGCAGGTCTACGCCGCCGAGCCTTCCGTGGAAGACACCATCGGCATCCTGCGTGGCTTGAAGGAGCGCTACGAGGTGCACCACGGCGTGCGCATCATGGACTCCGCGTTGGTATCGGCCGCCGAGCTATCCAATCGCTACATCACCAACCGCTTCCTACCGGATAAGGCCATCGACCTCGTCGATGAAGCAGGCTCCCGCCTGCGCATGGAGATCGACTCCTCCCCACAGGAAATCGACGAGCTGGAGCGCATCGTACGCCGCATGGAGATCGAAGAGCTGGCGCTGAAGAAGGAATCTGACGCCGCCTCCCAGGATCGCCTAGCCACCCTGCAAGGCGAGCTCGCGGACCAGCGCGAGAAGCTCGGCGAGCTCAAGGCCCGCTGGGCCAATGAGAAGAAGGCCATCGATGATGTCCAAAACATCAAGGAAGAACTCGATGACCTGCGCCGCCAAGCTGAAATCGCCGAGCGCGACGGCGACCTCGCACTCGCCTCCGAGATCAACTACGGCAAGATCCCCCCGCTGGAAAAGGATCTCGCGGCCGCGGAGGTCAAGGCCGCCGAGCAGCGCAATACGATGCTCGATGAGGAGGTAAGCCCAGACACCATCGCGGAGGTCGTTTCTGCTTGGACCGGCATCCCGGCCGGCAAGATGTTGCAGGGCGAGACCGAGAAGCTGCTCAATATGGAATCCGTGCTGGGCAACCGCGTGGTCGGCCAGAAGGAAGCCGTCACTGCTGTATCGGACGCCGTTCGCCGCTCCCGCGCGGGCGTGGCCGACCCCAACCGCCCGACCGGTTCCTTCCTCTTCCTCGGTCCCACCGGTGTGGGCAAGACCGAGCTCGCGAAGGCATTGGCGGACTTCCTCTTTGACGATGAATCCGCCATGGTGCGCATCGATATGTCTGAGTACGGCGAGAAGCACTCCGTTTCCCGCCTCGTCGGTGCCCCTCCGGGATACGTCGGCCACGAGGCTGGCGGCCAGCTCACCGAGGCCGTGCGCCGTCGCCCCTATACGCTCGTGCTTTTCGACGAGGTAGAGAAGGCCCACCCCGACGTCTTCGACGTCCTCCTGCAGGTCCTGGATGAAGGTCGGCTTACCGACGGCCAAGGACGCACCGTCGACTTCCGCAATACCGTTATTATCCTGACCTCCAACCTGGGCGCCGGCGGCACCCGCGAGGAGACCATGGACGCGGTGAAGAAGGCCTTCAAACCCGAATTCATCAACCGCCTCGATGATGTGGTTATGTTCGAGCCCCTTTCTGAGGAGCTACTGCGCGGCATCGTCGACATCCAACTGCGCGGCCTGTCCGAGCGCCTCGACGCCCGCCGCCTGACCCTGCAGGTCTCGGATTCCGCCAAGTCCTGGCTCGCCGAGCGCGGCTACGACCCGGCCTATGGCGCCCGCCCGTTGCGCCGCACCATCCAGCAGGCCATTGGTGACAAGCTCGCCAAGAAGCTGCTGGCCGGCGACATCGTTGATGGCGACACCGTCCACGTGGACGTCGCCGATGGCGGCGCCGAGCTAGACATCGCCGCCCGTTAGTCGGCCGCACAGCGCCCGCCGCGCCAAATCCTGCTCATGCCCCTAGACTCGGGGGCATGAGCATTTTGGTCTCCCCGCAAGAACTCCGCGAATCCATTTATCACGGCGAGCGTTTCACCCTCTTGGCCACCCACTGGCAGCCGCAGCTGCGCCAGAGCTATAACGAATTCACCTCCCTGCACATCCCGACGGCACTATTTAGCGATACCGCCAATTCCTTCGCCGGCCTGCCCGGCTCCCAGGTAGGCCGCAACCCGCTGCCGGATCCGGATAAGCTGCAGGAGCACTTCCGCCAGTGGGGAATCCGCGAGGATCGCCCAGTCGTGGTCTATGACGAAGGCCGTGGCCTTTTCGCCGGCCGCGCCTGGTGGACCTTGCGCTGGGCCGGCCTGGACAACGTCCGCATCCTCGACGGCGGCTTAGCCAATTGGCGCCACCTGGGCTATACCACGCTTACCGGCCCTGGCAACTTCGCCGTTGGTGCCACCGCCGAGGTCAACCCGGGCCAGATGCCCGTGGCCACCATCGATGACGTGCGCAATCACGATGGCCTGCTCATCGATACCCGCACCCGCAACCGCTTCGCCGGCCGTCGCGAGAACCTTGACCTCAAGGCCGGCCACATCCCCGGCGCCGTCAATGTGCCGGAGCGCCTGTTCCACAACGATGGCCTGCGCACCTGGAAGTCCGCGGGCGAAATCCGCGAAGTGCTTTTCGACGCCGGCCTCACCCCCGACAACGTCCAAGGCGCCATCATCTACTCCGGTTCCGGTAACCACTCCGCCCTCGCCTTGGCCGCCATGGAAGACGCTGGCTTCACCGGCCTGCGCCACTATGTCGGTGGCTGGTCCCAGTGGTCTGCCAACCCCCACAACCCCGTCGAGCGCGGCGACCGCCTCACCGTCAACGGCTAATCGCCCCAGTCCGCCCCTCGCTTCGCCCTCAGCCTCCCGCGTCCGCGCGCCGAGCGCTGAGGGCTTGCTCGTTCCTACTACTATCGTGGGGTGATGGCTTTTCTAATCCTTGCTCTCGCGGTTCTTCTCGGCATTGCCGGCGGTGCCCTGCTGCTTTACGACGGCAAACAGCGCACCTCCACCCCTACACCCTCCGCCGACGCAGACCCCAGCTCCGTGGAACCCACCCCCGCTGATGCCGCTCTCGCAGATCCCACTCCAACGGACTCCGCATCCACCTTCGCCGCGCCCGAAAACGCTGCCCCGGCCGAGCCTGCCGATTCGGCCTCGAGCGTGGCCCCCGAGCGTGCCCCTGCCGCTGACCCGGCTACCCCGGCCACCGAAGCAGATGCGTCAGCTCCCGCACCGGAGCTCACTCCCGAGCCCGCGACCGAGACCCCGTCCCAGCAAGAACCTGAGCCAACTGACGAACCCGAGCCGGCCCCCGAACCGGAGCACCAGCCGAGCCACGAGACCGCGAGCGAGCACCCTGCACCTTCCAAGCCCCACGCGCGTCACCGGCCGATCCTGCCGGGAACCATGCGCCGCGAGCGCCGCAATTGGGCGGAAGCCAAGGGATTTGAATTCATGAAGGCCGACCCTTACCTCGTAGACGAATGGACCAGGGGAGTGGCCTCCACCGGCGCGGCTCCCAAAGACATTGTCGCCGGTAACGTGTACGGCCACGAGATGCTGTTGATGGATATCGATGGCGTCAACGTCATGGCCATGCGCACCGGCGCAGCCTCCGACATGGTGGTGGACTTCCGTCGTTTCGATCGCGACGACGCGAAGGCTTCCGAGGACCTGCTGTTGGCGATGACCATCGAGGGTTTCGATGTGTATTCCTCGGATAGCGCCGTGACCGAGCGCATGGTGGACGAGCGCGTCCACGTCGCCCTCCAGCAAATGCCCGAGGCCGTTACCGCACTGTGGATGGAAACAGAGTGGGTCCTGGCGCAGACCACGAAGCAGGCGCGCTCCGCGGAATGGGACGCGATGCTGCCGCCTCTCGCCCTGCTTGCCGACGCCGCCCGCGTCCTCCCCCCGCGTTCCTCGGCCACCCACGTGGTGCGCCTTGAGGAATTGGACCCAGCGCGCGAGATTCCCGCCCAGCCCATCGTCGAAGTCGTCGGCGGCGCGCCGACCGCAGGCGCGCCCGAATTCGAGCGACCCGTCATCCAACGGCCGGAAGAGCCGTTGCAGATGCCGTCTCGGGCCTACTCCGAAACCCGCGGCCCGGTCGAGCACAGCGCCCTCGGCGGCGACGAAGTAGACGCCATTGCCGACGGCCGCGAGCGCCCCAACCCCGATTCTCATACCGCCCGCCTGCCGCGCCAGCAGTTCCGCGCCGCCTCCATCTTCGACAGCCCCTCCGCCGACTCCACCACCGATGGCCTCCGTGCGGCCGACCCCAACCCAGTCGACCCCACCCCGGCGAGCGAGTCCGCGGCCGATCGCAACCAGGCCGACCCCAACCCGGCGAGCGACTCCGCGGCCGAGGAATCGGACCCGCGCCGGGGAGAGTAGCCTAGAGTCCGATACCGGCGGCCGGCCGCCGTCCCCGAACCACAACAAGGAGCAGATGACTGTGGATTCTCACACCACCAACGCCCAGAACGCGCACGCCCAGAACTTGGACGCCGAGAAGAAGGCCCGCCTCGCCGAACTGGTTAAGGAACTGGCCGTCGTCCACGGCAAGGTGACCCTGTCCTCAGGTAAGGAAGCTGACTACTACGTGGATCTCCGCCGCGCTACCTTGCATCACGAAGCTTCCCGCCTTATCGGCGCCCTGCTGCGCGAGTTGACCGCAGATTGGGATTTCGCGGCCGTCGGTGGCCTGACTCTCGGCGCCGACCCGGTTGCTACCTCCATCATGCATGCCGAAGGCCGCGATATCGACGCCTTCGTCGTGCGCAAAGAAGCCAAGAAGCACGGCATGCAGCGCCGCATCGAGGGCGCGGACGTAGAAGGCAAGAAGGTTCTTGTCGTAGAAGACACCACCACTACCGGTAACTCCCCGCTGACCGCCGTGGCCGCGCTGCGCGAGGCCGGCGCCGAGGTCGTGGGCGTGGCGACCGTTGTGGACCGCGAGACCGGCGCCGGCGACGTCATCGCCGCAGAAGGCCTCGAGTGCCGCTCCCTGCTGGGCTTGGGCGACCTTGACCTCGCCTAACGCAGATGGCGCGGCCGACCAGGCCAAGGGCCCGACCGAGTGGAACGAGGGCCGCCATGGCGTAGGCCCCTGGGAAGGTCCGCTGCCGCAAGGGCCGGAGGCCGCGAAATACGATCCAGAGCTGCTTGCCGAAGGCGACCGTCGCAACGTCGTCGACGCCTACCGCTACTGGAGTAGGGAAGCGATCAAAGAGGACATCGATAAGCGCCGGCATAGCCTGCACATCGCCATCGAGAACTTCGAAAACGACGCCAATATCGGCACCGTCGTGCGCACCGCCAACGCCTTCGCCGTCGATACCGTGCATATCGTCGGCCGGCGGCGGTGGAATCGCCGCGGGGCAATGGTCACGGATAGGTACCAGCACTTGATGCACCACGAGAGCGTCGAGAAGCTTATTGCTTGGGCGGCCGAGGAGGGCCTTACCGTCGTTGCCATCGACAACACCCCCGGTTGCGTGCCCCTGGAAACGGCCGAGCTGCCGGAGCGCAGCCTGCTACTCTTCGGCCAGGAAGGCCCCGGCGTGACGCAAGCAGCCCAAGATGCCGCGGTGATGACCTGCTCCATCGCCCAATTTGGCTCCACCCGCTCCATCAACGCGGGTGTCGCGGCCGGCATCGCCATGCACGCCTGGATCCGCCAGCACGCCGATCTGGATAATTCTTGGTAGGAAGATCGCTACACTAGCTGTATCTACCCGTGCGACTGGAGTGATTGAGGAACCGTGGAAGAAAAATGGGCCCACCGCGCCGAACTCGCAGAGGCCGCCATCAATGAGCGCCACGCGCACTCTGTGTGGGGCCTGCCTCGCACCAATCTAGCGGTGGTTAGCTGGCCGCCCACCACGAAGGAAAAACTCTTTGTCCACTGGCACTACTGGTGGCAGGCCCACTACCTGGACTGCCTCGTCGATGCGGCGCTGCGCAATAACACCAAGGTGCGCCGCTACCGCATCTATGACACCTTGCGCGGCATTCGCATCCGCAACCTCGCGCAGCTGACCAAGAATAAGTACTACGACGACAAGGCTTGGCTCGCGCTGGCCTTCGGCCGCGTGGAAGGACTGAAGAAGGCAAAGACGCCCAAGCGCCTCGCGGCCCTGCAGCGCAATATCCACGAAGGCCTCGATGAAACGCTTGGTGTGCTGCCGTGGCGCCTGGGCGAGAATTTCATGAACGTGCCCTCCAATGGCCCGGGCGCCATCATGCTCGCGCGGATGGGGCGCATTGAGGAAGCACGCCACATCGTTGACTGGATCTATGACCACCTGCTTGACGAC
This sequence comes from Corynebacterium sp. UMB0012, assembly GCF_030216265.1. Lineage (NCBI taxonomy): Bacteria > Bacillati > Actinomycetota > Actinomycetes > Mycobacteriales > Corynebacteriaceae > Corynebacterium > Corynebacterium sp. UMB0012. The sequence goes on along the minus strand of NZ_JASOKQ010000025.1, from coordinate 10,962 downwards.
GACGGCTACATCATGGACGGCGTCCGCATGCGCATGGACGGCCCTGAGGTGGTAAAAAACATCCACCCCTACTGCCAGGGCGTAGTGCTCGGCGCGTGCCTGGAAATCGTGCTGGCGCTGCGGGAAAAGGCCGGCGTGGGCGATCTGGAGCACATCGACAGCGTGTACGAGGCCGAGATGGCTTCCGAGATGATGGATTACATCATCCGCATCCGGGGCTTGGTGCAGACCGTGGCTTCGGGCATGGCTACGCCTTCGGGCGTGGTGGACTGGGAGACCGGCGATGGCGACGGTGGCCTGTTTAAGGGAATTTTGATGCGCTATCTTGCCGACGTCGCTGTGCGCCTGCCCGGCGATTCCCCCGCCAACCGTGCGACGAAAAAGCTGGCCGCGCGCATGGTGGTGGCCTCGGCCGAGTCGGTGTGGGAGCACCGCCTCGAGGTCGACGGCCTGCCGATTTTCGGATCCGACTGGTTGTCCGATGCGCGCCTGCCACATAACTACGGCTTCGGCCGGCGCACCATGAGTGAGAAGGTCGGCATCATTCGCGTAGATGAGCGTGATCTGTCCGTGCAACTCTCCGGGTGGATGCTGATGGAGGCCTGCGCTCGCGTGACGCGGCACATGTCTAAATAATCCACGCTTTTCAGAGGGGGATTGGCTCCGGAAATGAGCGGGTTGAAAATGTCACACGGTTTTTGCGGCAGAATTTTCGTGAAACGGGCATACTTGGGTGCTGGAACGTGTTTGACCACAAACCCACTTTTTAAGGATGGAAACTCATGCCAATTGCAACCCCTGAGGTCTATAACGAGATGCTGGATACCGCGAAGAAGAATGGCTTCGCGTTCCCAGCTATCAACTGCACCTCATCTGAGACCATTAACGCAGCTCTGAAGGGCTTTGCTGAGGCCGAGTCCGACGGCATCATCCAGTTCTCCACCGGCGGTGCCGCCTTCGGCTCCGGTCTGGCTGTGAAGGACAAGGTCAAGGGTGCTCAGGCACTGGCCGCATTCGCTCATGAGGCCGCCAAGCACTACGGCGTGAATATCGCGCTGCACACCGACCACTGCCAGAAGGAGGTACTCGATGAGTACGTCCGCCCACTGCTGGCAATCTCCCAGGAGCGCGTCGACCGCGGCGAGAACCCACTGTTCCAGTCCCACATGTGGGACGGCTCCGCTATTCCCATCGACGAGAACCTGGTCATCGCCCAGGAGCTGCTGGAAAAGGCCAAGAACGCGCACGTCATCCTCGAGGCCGAAATCGGCGTCGTCGGCGGCGAAGAGGACGGCGTCCAGGCCAAGGCGGGTGCTAATCTCTACACCTCCCCAGAGGACTTTGAGAAGACCATCGATGCCCTAGGCACCGGCGAGAAAGGCCGCTACATGCTGGCCGCTACTTTCGGCAACGTTCACGGCGTCTACAAGCCAGGCAACGTGAAGCTGCGCCCAGAGGTCCTGCTCGAGGGCCAGAAGGTGGCACAGAAGAAGCTCGGCCTGGGTGAGGACGAGTACGCATTCGACTTCGTCTTCCACGGCGGCTCCGGCTCCGAGAAGGAAAAGATTGAAGAGGCACTTCGCTATGGTGTCATCAAGATGAACGTAGACACCGATACCCAGTACGCCTTCACCAACCCGATCGCTCGCCACATGATGGAGAACTACGATGGCGTATTCAAGATCGACGGCGAGGTTGGCAACAAGAAGGTCTACGATCCACGCTCCTACCTGAAGAAGGCAGAGCAGGGCATGTCCGAGCGCGTCATCGAGTCCTGCCAGGACCTGCACTCTGTGGGCAAGTCCATTTCCAAGTAATTGCCCTTAGCTGCTCCACACTGCTTTAAGTTGAGGCAGCCTCGCACATAGGCATGCCGAATGAGCCGCTTCCCCGCGTGGGAGGCGGCTTTTTCGTGCTCTCGGCCGGCGCAGTTAGGGGTTGTGTGTGGGGGTGGGATTGTGGTTGGGGTTTGGCGGCCTAGCGGGGCTGGGGACGAAGCGTGGGGTGTTGCTCCACGGTGGTATCCAGGCGATGCGGCCGTCGATGCGTACCATGCGGCCGCGTTCCGTTGGCCGGGAGGGGTCATCTTGGTTGACGGCGTTGTGGTGCGCGCACAAGGTGACCAGATTTTCTTGGTTGGTAGACCCACCGGCGGACCAGGCGGTGAGGTGGTGGACTTGGGCGTCGTCGGCAGGCGTATTGCAGTCCGGCCAGGCGCACACGGGGTGCTCGGCTGCGGCGAGCATGCGCTGCTTCCACGTGGCCATGCGCTCGGTGCGGTACAGGTTCACCGGGCCGTGCTCGGGGTGAACGAGGCTGACATAGCCGCGCTGGGCTAAGGCACGAGCGACGAGTTGCGCGCCGGTCATGCGGGCGCCGTTGGTGAGCTGGAGGGTGATATCGGAGGCGTCGGCAGGCGCGGCGACGATGCGGTCGAGCTGGTCCAGGGTGAGGATGACGTTGGTGTGCACGGCCGGCAGTGCGCCGGGGTTGCCCTCGAGGAGGACCTTCTTGGCGGCGGCGAGGGGATCGTCCTTGTTGACGGAGGAGAGCACGCCCTTGATATCGGCGATATCGGTGGGATCGGCCGTAATGGAGATGGTGTGGGGTCCGTCGGGGCGGCGGGTATAGCGCACGCCGGGCTCGGGGCGACGGGGAGGATTGAGCTGCTTGAGGAGCTTCTTGGCCACAGAAGGGATGAGGCGGGCCTCGGTGCGACAGAGTTCTAGGCGCAGGTCCCAGGCGCGGCTGGTGTCGCGCACGCGGCGGGTATAGGATTCGATGCTATCGAGCGTGGTGAGGTCATGGGCACGGGTGCGGGCGGCATCGCGCGCGAGGCGCTGCTTGCGGGAATTGGACGTGCGGCCGAAGTAGACGTGCTGCAGGCGGGCGAGCTGGGAAGCCAGAAGGGGGCTGGCCCCGGCCTCGAGGAGCGAGTCTTCGGAGCAGCCCTGAAAATCGGCGACGAGATCGACGCCGCGGCGGCATAGCAAGAGAAATTCGGTGTTCACACGGCCGAAGTTAAAGGGCACGCGAGGGCCGAACAAGCGGTGCGCGGCCGGGAAGGGCGAAATTGTGGATAGGTGGGGGGGAAAAGGGGGCGTCGGCAAGAGCTATCCACAAGCCGGCCGGCGGCCGAGATGCGCGGGGACGGCGGCGATGGTAAGGGCGGTCTTCTATGCTGGAAGTCATGTCGGAAGCGAAGGAAAGAGTCTCAACGCGGCAAAAGCTGCGGGTGATTGACCGCTCGGTGCTCTCGCGGGTAAACCGCATCCGTTCGCGGTTTGTCTACATCGTCCAGGCGACTATCGGCGCGGCGCTCGCGTACTGGGTAGCCGGCGATGTGGTGGGGCACCCGCAGCCGTTCTTCGCACCGATTTCCGCGGTCATCATTCTGGGGCTTTCGGGCGGGGACAGGATGAAAAAGGCGCTGGAAATGTCGATTGGCGGCATCATTGGCGTGGCCGTGGGCGATTTACTTTTCCAAATCGTGGGCCAAGGGCCGTTCCAGATTTTCTTCATTGTGGGCGCGGGCCTGGTGGTGGGCTCGTTTTTGACCAAGTCGCCGCTGGTGACCAACCAGATTGTCTTTGGCGCGATTTTGATCGCCACGATTTTCCCACCCACAGAGGGCCCAGGCGGCCTGCACCGCGCGATTGACGCGATGATCGGCTCTGGCATTGGCCTTATCACCATTGCGCTCATTCCTAATTCCCCGTTGGTGGAGGCGCGGCGCGAGGTCTCGAAGGTGTTAAAAATTGCCTCGAGCATTCTTGCCGACGTCACGTATGGCATCCGCCACCAAGACCCCGCCGTCATCCGCGATGCGCGCGAGGCGGTACGCGGTACGCAAAATAGCATCAATACTCTGCTGAGCGCGGCGCAATCGGGTAGGGAGGCCTCGGAGGTCTCGCCGCTGTTGTGGGCCTCGCGGCGCAGCATTCGCTCGCTGGAGCGCATCCTCATGCCGGTGGATAACGCGGTGCGCGGGGTACGCGTGCTCTCGCGCCAGGCGCTGGGCCTGACGGAGGACCGCGATAAGGTTTCGGAGGAGCAGCTGGAGTTGCTCGATGAGCTTTCCGACGTCATCCTCGCTATCAGCGAGCTCTACGGCCAAGGCAAACAGCACGGACACGACGAGGCGATTGAGATTCCGGACCTTGTGCAACGCCTGCGCATCGTGGGCGGGCGCGCCGGGCTGGACATTATCGATAAAGAAGGCACACTCTCGGCCTATATGATTCTGGGCCAAACGCGCTCCCTCGTGGTGGACATGCTGATGGTGTGCGGGTTGTCGCGTGAGTCGGCCGTGGCGCACCTGGTGCCGACCTCGCAGCACCCGGCCTACCCGCCGGAGGTGTGGGGGCGCGAGGACTAGCGTCCTCGCGCGTAGATAAAGACGCCGTGCGCAATGAGTGACGTCGCGCGGGGCTAAGGACGGACGATCTGGAGGTCGCGCAGGTGGCGGTAGAACGTCACGCGGGTCACCGGCCGCTTGTGAGGGACAGAATCGACGATGACGCGCAGCTGCGGGCCGCCAGCCTGGACCGCGCGGCCGGTGCTGACGGATTCGGGGTCGAGCTGACCGGGCTTACGCAGGAGCGAGCGCAGGCGGCCCTGCGACTCGACGGGGGAGGTGGCGCGGGCGGCGAGGATGCCGGGGGCGTCGGTCATCGGGACGAGGCGCGCGCCAAAGGTTTTGGGGGAAGTGGCGGCTAGGGTGTGGTCGTCGATGATGACTTCGCCGGTGAAAGAGCCATTTGCGGCGTCTGAGATGGTGGCGGAGCCGGCGACGGCGAGGCCGGAATCGTTGCGGATGAGCGGCGCAGGGCGGACCGGGGCCGTGCGGGCGAAGTCGAGGGCCTCGGCCGGGGAGGTGGGAATTCCCCAGTTCTGCGCGGCCGCGGATGTGGCGGATGCGGGGGAGGCGGTCGGCGCGGTGGTTGAGGGGGCAGAGGCTGCGGCCGAGGGGACGGGGATGAAAGCGACCTCGGCCCAGAGGCGGTCGGAGCGCATGAGGCGGGTGAGCACGGCCGAGAGGGCGGCGTCGGAGCCGGCGACGACGATGCGGGCGGGCTCAGCTAGGTGCGGGGCCTGCGGGGCAGGTTCGGGGGCGCCGAGGTGGCGAACGTCGGGTTGCGCGGCAATGTCATCGAGCGAGGGAGTGGGGTCTGTGGGGAGGAGGGGGTTGAGGAAGGCGTCGATAAGCGCGAGCTCTTTGCGGGTAGGGATGGGGGAGAGGTCGTGGGCTTCGGCAGGCATGGCCACGCCCGGGGCGCCGCAGCGGAGGAACAAAAAACGCATGCGGACAATGCTACGCGGGCTTTTTGCGCCGGGAAAGTGTAAAGTTGGAGAGTATTTTGGCTTCAATTATGAGGAAGTGACTAAACAATGGCAGCGATCGTCATTGTCGGCGCCCAGTGGGGCGACGAAGGCAAGGGCAAAGCGACCGACATCCTCGGCGGCAAGGTTGACTACGTGGTCAAGCCGAACGGCGGTAATAACGCCGGCCATACCGTCGTGGTAGGCGGCGAAAAATACGAGCTGAAGCTCCTGCCGGCCGGCATTTTGTCCGAGAACGCCACCCCGGTGCTGGGCAATGGCGTAGTGATCAACCTTGAGGCGCTCTTTGATGAGATTGATGGCCTTGAGGCCCGCGGCGCGAACGCCTCGCGCTTGAAGATTTCCGCCAATGCGCACCTGGTGGCGCCGTACCACCAGACCCTGGACCGCGTGCAGGAGCGCTTCCTGGGCAAGCGCGCTATCGGCACCACCGGCCGCGGCATTGGCCCGACCTACGCCGATAAGGTTGCGCGCATTGGCATCCGCGTGCAGGACATCTTTGATGAGTCCATCCTGCGCCAGAAGGTGGAGTCTGCGCTGGACATTAAAAACCAGATGCTGGTGAAGATGTATAACCGCAAGGCCATTGAGGCAGACCAGATTGTGGAGTACTTCTTGAGCTACCGCGATCGCCTGCGCCCGATGGTTATCGACGCCGAGCTGGAGCTCAACAAAGCCCTCGAGTCCGGCAAGCACGTGCTCATGGAGGGCGGCCAGGCGACCATGTTGGATGTGGACCATGGCACCTACCCGTTCGTGACCTCGTCTAACCCGACCGCCGGCGGTGCTTCCGTAGGTTCCGGCATCGGCCCGACCCGTATCAAGACCTCGCTGGGCATCATCAAGGCCTACACCACCCGCGTGGGCGCTGGTCCATTCCCCACCGAGCTCTTTGATAAGTGGGGCGAGTACCTGCAGACCACCGGCGGCGAGATTGGCGTGAACACCGGCCGCAAGCGCCGTTGTGGTTGGTACGACTCCGTCATTGCGCGCTACGCCACCCGCGTGAACGGCTTTACCGATTACTTCCTGACCAAGCTGGACGTTCTTACCGGCATCGGTGAGATTCCGATCTGCGTGGCCTACGACGTCGACGGCAAGCGCTACGACGAGCTGCCGCTTACCCAGTCCGAGTTCCACCACGCCGAGCCGATCTTTGAGACCATGCCGGCCTGGGATGAGGACATTACCGAATGCTCCACTTTTGAGGAGCTACCGCAGAAGGCACAGGATTACGTCCTGCGCCTAGAAGAGCTATCCGGCTGCCGTATTTCCTATATCGGTGTCGGCCCTGGCCGCGACCAGACCATTATTCGCCACGATGTGATGGAAGATCAGTAAAGCAATTCCGCTTTCAATCGTCGAATGAGCCCCGGCGCGTAGTGTTTCCACTGCGTCGCGGGGCTCTTGGCATTTCTTTGGAAGCTTAGTGCGTAGCTACAGGAGGGGAGGAGTGGCACCTCTCTTAACGCGATCGATAAGACTTCTTTACCAGGCGACAGTAGTAGCTAACACCATCAATTTACTTTAAAAAGTTTATTGAAAATACCAAGGAAACCACGACGGCTTCAGTCCCCCTAAGCATCGGCATATTCGACACAGTGACAAATAAAGGTGAAGGTGTCACTTCTAAGACCGCCGCCATTGTAGGGGTGGTAATTGATTTACCTTCGCTTGCAGTGAACTATTGGAGCGCGAGGGGACCCTCTTCGTTGAGGGGGCAAGGGTAGGAATGAAGGTGTAGCAACGGTCGTTGTCCAAGCCGCATCGATTACGCTGGGTGCTTCCTTCTGCTAAGCCTATCCATTGGATTCTCGGACATCGGGCGATGCCACTGTATCCCAGCCGCAATCGGCGGGGCCTTGCTGCTGTTCCTGGCTACGTTCAGCTTTATAGATTGACCGTGAATATCTCGGGTTTCCCCACGCGTAGAGCAGGTTCCTGCACTGACTAGTGGCATCGTCTGCTAGTTTGCTGCCCAGATTTTCCCGTTGACGAACCGGCTGGGTATCTACAGCGGGTGCTCAGCTAGCCAGGCTAACTAGATTGATGTGATGCTGAAGCGCTCCTTTATGAATCGCGTGGCATTACATTGTCTGGGCTCTGGCCCCAGTAACTAACATCTGTCCATAACATGCGGATTCCTTCAGCCCTCAGATAGACAACCCAGGTCTTCCTATTGCCTGGGTAATTCCCCGCTTCCTTAGGGGAGCAATCCCCACCCTAGAGGCGAAGCACAGGTGCTGGGATATATAGGTGCTTTTTAGCTGTCCTCACAGCCTTAACATGCTGAATTAAGTCTTTCTCTGTTGTGCATACCTAAATGCTAAGTTAAAATTAAGCAGGCTTTAAGCACAGAGAATTTTCAGCTTTCGCGGACCCTATTTCCGCGCACTAATACACAGGGAGTTACTTCAATGATTATCAAGCTTTTGAGTGGCCTACTCGCCACGATTATGAGCTTCTTTGGCCTGGGCGCCCCAGCGCAGGAGGCTGCGCCGGCACCTGAGCAGAAGCAGGTTGCTGTTGCTGAGCAGGGCAACACCGACGACGTGCAGGCTCTTATCGACGCCGCGCATGCCGAAGCCGGCTACGACTTTATCAGTGTCCGCTATGAAGGCGACACCGCCAATATTGTCCTGAATCCGGAGACCTACAACCCGGACAAGGATGACGTTACTTTCAAGGCAGTCTCCCAGCTCCTACGGGAGAAGGGTTACCAGGTCACTGCCGTTCTTTAAGACCTGGTATATTCCTTCAGGATCCGCACTGCGGTCTAGGTAAAGCATTTGCTAGCCGAGGCCCGTGCGGATTTTTCTTTGCCCAATTCTCCCTCACCCTTGTGTGAGGCCCCTAAGTGTGATTGTGACCACCCTAGGCAGAGTTTTTGCTCACATATGCCTTCTTGAAGGTGAATGGCAATAAGATTAAGGCTTACTACACGTCTGGTATATCGAACGTGTGCACGCCCCGTTCGAATGATCTCCAGTCACACCTGTAACACCAACTTTCTACGGATGATTCTGGAGTAATGCGAAGAAAGCCCGTGCAAATCTCTCTCTTGAATTTGCGTGAAGTTAGATAAAACGCAGCGTATGGAAGTGTTTGCATAGGTCTAGTTAAATCTAATCTTAGTAATGGTTAAGCTAGCGGCTTAACTCTTTAGCCTTAGAAAGTGCCTAGCGGGCATCGAACATCTGTATTTAATACTGGGTTGACCGTAAAAATAAAAGCATCTACCTGTGGGTATGAGATTAGAAATCCTGCATAACGTGCAGTTTTCTAATATTTTCTGGCTGGCGCCTTAAATTTTCCCGTGATATTATCCTGAGGGCACGATAAGAGTTAATCCAGATTCGGGTTCAAAACCCTGATTAACCGCAGTGTGTTCAAGTCTCAATTTCAGGTTCTGCTCAGCGAAAACACTCGCTGTACAGGAAAACGAATGTAAGTATTTGTACCGCTCGAAGAGGAAAGAATGAGTAAATTAAGAAACATATCCCGAGAGGGGTGGATGGTCTTTACCGCAGTGCTCGCTGCAATTGCGGTAATTGCGGCCATGGTCACCGTTCCGGCGGGTAAGGCGGAGGCTGCTGAGCCTACCGACTTCGTGCCGAATATGGACTTAGGTTCGCAAGCCGGTAAGGGGGGTGCCGATGAATCCTGGGGTGATCTTGTGTGGGCTGGAGCCCCCGAGCACCATGAGGGTGGTACTGACGTATCTCAGGGTAATCCCAAGAACAATGTAGGTTGGGGCTGGTGCATTGACACTCTCGTCGGACGTCCGATGCAGACGATGCAGCTCTACGACAAGGAAACTGCAGGCAAGGTAGCATTGCCGGACGAGTATCACGACGCTGCTATTGGTTTGGCTATGAAGCTGCGTGACGCAACCGAACGGGGAGATAAAGCAGCGGCAGCAAATTACTCTGTGTATTTGGTAGCCTTGCTTGCTCATCCGGCTAGCCGTCCGGCCGCTGCCTTGACTATTACCGGAGAAGATCCTGGCTACGGTGAAATTAACGCCGTTCACTACCCGAAGTTTACTGGCTCTGCAGAAGAATTTAAGCAGCTTACGGGTCTCGACATTGTAAATGCCATGGATGCGGTCTACAAACGTGATCCAAATGTAGAAGTTCCAAAGCAGCCGAAGGATGCTTTTATTACCATCGTTGGCCCTGATGGCGCACTGCAGGGTAAGCCTATGGGACAGCGTGTGATGCCGGTCGATCAGCCAGGTTTGCCGGATACTCCGGACAATGGTGGCGGCTCTGAAGAACCGACTACTTCTCCAGAGAACCCAGATACCGAGGAGAACACGACGGAAGAGACTACCTCTGAGAATCCGGGGGAGGAGACTTCTTCTAGCGAGACGACTACCGAGTCTGAGCCGTCCAATACTGAGGAGACCACTCCTAAGGATTCCACTACTGAACCGACCTCTCCTGAGGAAACCACTACGGAGGATACTGGCGAGCCGACTACTTCTCCAGAGAACCCAGATACCGAGGAGAACACGACGGAAGAGACTACCTCTGAGAATCCGGGGGAGGAGACTTCTTCTAGCGAGACGACTACCGAGTCTGAGCCGTCCAATACTGAGGAGACCACTCCTAAGGATTCCACTACTGAACCGACCTCTCCTGAGGAAACCACTACGGAGGATACTGGCGAGCCGACTCCGGGTAAGACTACTGATGTAGTGCCCAACCCTGATCCGACACCGACTACGGAGGAGCAGGAGAAGGATCTTAATCCGGAGATTAAGACGGAGGCCAAGATCAAGAATGGCGACCGTGTAGAGAAGGGCGCCACGGTTATTGACACTGTGACGTATAAGGACCTTGTCCCGGGTAAGAAGTACACCCTGAAGGCAAAGCTGATCTCTAAGGCAGATGGCAAGACCGAACTGGGTGAAGGTTCTGCGGTACTGGTTCCGGAAGAGTCCGCCGGAAAAAAGGCCGTTGAGATCACCGTCAATGACAAGGCAGATCCTGCTGTTGACGCTGCGGTTGCCTTCGAGAAGCTGGTATCTACCGAGGTAGATAAGGACGGAAACGAGACCACTGGCTCCACCGATGAAAACGTGATTGCTACTCACGAAAACATCAACGATGAGATGCAGACCGTTAACACCAAGTGGACCCCGTCCATTGAGACCAACGCTGACTTTGACAACGCTAAGCAGGTAAAGGCTGGCGTCACCGTCAAGGACACCGTTAAGTACACGGACTTGGTTCCGGGTAAGGAATACACCCTGAAGGCCGAGCTGCGTAACAAGGCTGAGAATGCTAAGGGTGAGCACGAGGTCGTCGGCAAGGGCGAAGAAACCTTCACCCCGGAGAAGTCTGCCGGTGAGCAGGTCGTTGACATCAAGGTCAACGACGATGTTGAGGGCGTCATCGAGGCTGCGGTTGCTTTCGAGACTCTGACTTCCAAGCAGGTCGATGAGAACGGTAAGGAAACTCCGAACTCTGATGAAGAGAAGAAGATTACCGAACACCGTGACATCAATGATCAGGCCCAGACCGTAACTTCCCACAAGAACGCGATTGTTTCTACGAACGCGGACTTTGAGAATGGTTCGAAGGAAGTTGTTGCTGGTGCCAAGATTGTGGA
>NZ_JASOKQ010000024.1:0-32551 GCF_030216265.1 Corynebacterium sp. UMB0012 | reverse complement strand
CATACGCTAAACCCCACCAACACAAAATGTCGTTTAGCCCGACACGCCGCAAAACAACACATTCTGTCGTTTAGGCCCCAGATTCCGCCCAGTAAGCAAAAATAAAAAATGGCCCTCACCGGCGAACCGATGAGGGCCTGGAAGTTGGTAGCGGGGGCAGGATTCGAACCTACGACCTCTGGGTTATGAGCCCAGCGAGCTACCGAGCTGCTCCACCCCGCGTCGAGATGACTTCCATCATCTGCGCTTTAACAGTGCGTTAACACAAAGTGTATTCGCTCTGTCCTGGCGACTCATGTAACTATACATAGAGAAAGGCACCTACCCAAATCCGCTGGGCAGGCGCCTAATCCATCGCGATTATAAGCCGGAACTACTTCTCCGTCGACTGGTAGGACTCGACTGCTTTGTCGAGCTCATCCAAGGCGCGTCCGTATTCCTCGAAGGAACCATCGCGTGCATCCTCAAGGCCCTTCAAAGCCTTGTTGATGTCATCGATGGCGCCGGCCTGGTCGGAAGAGGAAGGCGCAGAGGCCGGGGCCGAAGGCTTGTCCTCCTTGGCATCCTTCTTATTCTTGTCGTCCTTGGCGCCATCCTTGTCCTCGGAATCGCCCTCGACTTCCTCAATGTTTTGGGCAGCCTTGGCATCGATTCCAACTTGTTCAAGCGCATCACCAATAGTCGGAGCGTAGCCTACGCGGCCCTTATAGGACACGAGCACGCGCAACAGCTTCGGGAAGGCAGAGGCCTGGTCCTTGCGCTGCGAGTAGATCGGCTCGAGGTACAGGATTTCGCCGCCACCTACTGGCAGGGCTAGCAGGTTGCCATTGTGCAGGTCGTTAGTGCCCTCCCACAGGGTACGGTCGCGGGCGACCTGGTCGGAGGACATCATCGCATCCTGGGCCTGCTTCGGGCCCTGGGTCTGCGTATTGGTGGGCAGCACGCGCACGGTGATATCGCCGTAGTTCTCCGGGTCGGAGGAAACGGCCATGTGCGCAGACAGGAACTCGCGGTTGAGGCCACGGTAAGACGTGGTCAGCTGGAAGGTCGGCTTGCCGGTCTCCGGGTCAGCGGCCATCACGTAGTACGGCGGCTGATTGAGCTGGCGGGATTCCTCCGCGGTGGGGTCATTCGGCACGGACCAGAAAGCATCGTTATTGAAGAAGACATTCGGGTCATCCACGTGGTAGCGGGCCAACAGGTCACGCTGCACCTTGAACATATCCTCCGGGTAGCGGAAGTGCTCGCGCAACTCGTCGGAGATCTCTGCCTCAGGCTTAACGACGTCCGGGAAGACGCCCTGCCAGGCCTTCAGCACCGGGTCATTCTTGTCGAACTCGTACAGGTCCACAGTGCCGTCATAGGCATCGACGGTGGCCTTGACTGAGTTGCGGATATAGCCGACCTTGTCATTGACCAAGCGCTGGGTGGTGCCATCAGGGTTGAGGGTGTCCTGGGTGGCGTCGGAAAGCGAGGCACGCTGGGAGTAAGGCAGGGACTCCAAGGTGGTATAGCCATCCACAATCCACTTCAGGCGGCCATCAACCACGGCCGGGTAGGTAGCAGAATCGGTGGTCAGCCACGGAGCAACCTTTTCCACGCGTTCGCGCGGGTCGCGGTCATACAGCAGCTTCGATTCGCTGCCGACGCGATCCGAGAGCAGGAAATTCAGCTCGCGGTATTTGGCGGCGTACATGGTGCGGTCAAAGATATTGCCAATGCCAACGCCACCCTTGCCGTCATAGGTGTAGGTGGAGCTATCGGTGTCATACTCGACCGGGTTATCGCCGGTCTGGCCGGTGATCGCGTAGTCCATTCCGTCGGCCGCACCGGCAATGACCGGGCCGTAGTAGATGCGCGGCTGGTCTACCTTAATGCCAAGGGACTTCTCTGCGTCCTGGGTCTCGCCTTCGCCCTCGGACTCGCCGGCCTGGGTCTGTAGGTCAGACACGGTAAAGATGGGGAAGCCACCGCGGGCAGAACCTGCATCGCGAGCTACCTCGTCGACCTTATTGGCCTGCGCTGCCACGAAGCCATTGCCGTGAGTGTAGACGGTGTGGCGGTTAATCCAGTCCGACTGGTTCTCTCGCAGCTCATTCGGATCAAGCTCGCGAGCGGCGACGACGAAGTCGCGCTTCTTGCCGTCGATCTTGTAGCGGTCCATCGACAACGTCTCTGGGAACCCGTAGAAGTTCTTCAGCTGTTGCATCTGAGTGAAGGTAGGAGAAAGGATCTCCGGATCCAGCAGGCGGAGGTTATTGATGGTGGCGTTATCAGAGGCCACCTTGTCATCGGAGACATCATCCCCGCCCCAGTTATCTTCATAGGTGACGTGGTCATCCGTGAGCCCATAGGCATAGCGGGTGGCCTCGATATTGCGGGCGATGGATTCTTCTTCCTTAGCCTGGCGGTTGGGCTGTACGGAGAAGCGTTCCATCAGCAGCGGCCATGCCTGGCCAATGACCAGCGAGGACAGCAGCATAAGCACCACGGCCAGGCCGGGGATGCGCAAGTCCTTGATGACAACGGCCATAAACAGGGCCACGGCCACGAAGATGCCAATGATCATCAAGATGATCTTCGCCGGCAGATAAGCGTGAATATCGGTATAGGAACCACCGGTAAAGAGATCGTGCTGGGTATTAAGCAGCTCATAGCGCTCCAACCAGTAGCCGATGACCTGGACTACCATCCACAGGCCGGCGGTAATCGCCAGCTGCAGACGAGCGGGGTGGGAGATAGAGCCACGCACACCGGCGGCCTTATTGCCAATGCGGATGCCGCCCAGCACGTAGTGGCCGAAAAGCGCAATGAGGAAGGCCAGGATCAACAAGATGGATAGGGTGCTCACCACCATCTTCAGAACTGGCAACGTGAAGGCATAAAAACCTAGGTCGTGGTGGAACTGGGCGTCTTGTTCGCCGAATTCCTGGCCGTTGAGGAAGAGCAACACCGTGCGCCAATTGGCCTGACCGATGAAACCGGCGATGACGCCCACGACGGCGGGGATGACCTTGAAGAAGACGCCCATGGACTTCTCAATGGACTTGCGGTACTGATACACCGGCGAGTTCAGGTCTCCCAAGTCGAGCGAATCCGGGCGCCCGCGCCAGACAAAGTAGCCGGCGGCCCACACCACTGCAGCTGCGACCAGGCCAAAGATGATAGAGAGGACTATCCGCGCAATAATCGCGGTGGTGAAGACGTTCCGGTATTCAATCGCACCAAACCACCTCCAATCCGTGTACATGCCCACGAGCATGGGGCCGAAGAACAAGAGGACGGCAATGATGGCCGCAATGATTGTCGCGACCCGCGGGGGCCGCTTCAACGGGGCGGCTGGTGTGGATGACCCAAAGGACAACGCCAGCTCCAATCAAATAGTGCGAATTTAAAACCTGTAGACTTCTTCCAGCTTAAGGAAGCAATACACAGATAACGAATAAGGATGTTCATGAGTTCCCCCGAATTATCACAGCCAGCTCTAAACCGCGCGATGACCGAAGCCGTGGAATTCGTCCACGCCGAAGGCTGGGACGCTCGGCCCACCATCTTCGCGCTGGTTCCCACCCACTTGGTAGCCGATCAGCTTGCCGCACTCGATGAAGAGGATGCCGCGCCGCTTACCCTTATCGTGCAAGATAATGTGCCCGAAAACATTGAGCCCGGTTCGGAGCAGCTGGCCGATTATGTCTCCCGCCTGGCCTGGCCGCGGGAGGTCGCCGGCGTCATCTTGGCCCAAGAAATTAAGTTCCGCGATACCTCCAGCGAGGACCCCTCCCCTCGCCCGGCGCGCCTTTATTCCGGTGCGCTGCGCGAGGAAGGCATCGAAACCACGTTGCTGCAGCTGCGCCCCACCGAGGAAGAGCTGGAAGCGGCCGGACCGTTCGCGGAAGATGACATCCAGCTGCGCGGCGGTCCCCAGGTAGCTCCGGGGGTTATTGCGGCCTTGCGCTATGGGCTGAACCAAGACCCGGATGAGCTAGATTAGACTGAAGTGACAATTCTCGCCTGCGACTAAGGAGCATTTTCCTACCGTGCGACGCCTTACTCTCACTCGCCTGACCGCCACCCGCGCCACCGCAGCAGCGCTTCTGCTGGGCGTAGGCGTGAGCACTGCCGCTTGTTCCTCGGACGATGCCGCGCCTGCCGACGTCCCCGTGGAGACCTCCCCTGCCGGCGCCGAGTCCACCGCCCCAGAGGCGGATACCGCTGAGGAAACCAGCTCCGCCTCTAGCTTCTCTTCCACCGTTGAGTCCAGCGCGGAATCGAGCGCGGCGGAGAGCTCGGGGGTGTCTGAGGGGGCGTCGGCAAGCAAGGAACCCGGCAGCGAAAAATTGGAGAAGTCGGTGGCCAAAGCCTATGACATCTTTGCTCCGGTAGCGCCCAAGGAGCTCTTCGCGCACTTCGACCGCTGCGATTCCACGGGCGGGGACGATTCCTATAACTGCTCTGGGCCGAAGGTAGGCCAATTCCAGTTCTTCCGCTCGCACTCCAAGGCAAAGCAAACCACGCAGGTGCTTACCGAGCTGCGCAGCTCGCAGGTCATTGAGGATAATGGCGATCGCGTCGTGGGCTGGTCCACCCTGGGAACCACCGCGGTCATCACCGTGGTGGACAATAAAGAAGGCATGGTCATGCAGCAGATGATCTCCTCCGACCAAGAAGACCCAGAAGAGAAGATCAAGGAGCTGGGCCTAGCTAAGTAGGCTGGCTACTGGCAGGTTTTAATATCCTTGCCGTCCGCGAAGTTCTTCATCGTCGACACGGCTTCATCCAAGGTGGAAACTTCCGCGATGGGCATATCGCCATGGTCGCTCGCGGCGGCCTCGGAGCAATTATCCTTCGGCGCGAGGAAGAGCTCCGCTCCGGCCTCATGCGCCGCGGCGATTTTATGTTGGATGCCGCCAATGGGGCCTACTTTGCCATCTTCCTGAATCGTGCCCGTACCGGCCACGAACTTGCCGCCGGTGAGGTCTTCCTCGTTGAGCTTATCGATGACCGCCAGGGTAAACATCATGCCGGCGGAGGGACCGCCAATATCCTGCAGGTTGTATTTGACCTTAATATCGTCTTGCGGGACCGAGAGCATGGCGATGCCCAGCATTGCCTGCCCCTTCTGCTGGGGGTTCTCCCCTAGCTCTATTTCTTCTTCTTGCTCCTTGCCGCCGCGCTTGACTGTCAGCGTGACCTTATCGCCCGGGCTTTTCTGCTTGATGACGTCTTGGACCTCGCCTGGCTCCGAGACCTCCTTGCCGTCTACTGCGGTAAGGACATCGTCCTTTTTCAGCGTGCCCTGCGCCGCGCCCTCATCCATGACTTCCGCGATGGTGATCTTCACCGGCAGGTGCAGGTAATCCATTGCCGCGACGGTGGCTGCAGACTCGGACTGGGTAAAGGCCTGCTTATTGGACTCTTCTACCTCTTTATCGCTCATGTTCTGCGGAATGACGGTATCGATGGGCACGATGGTGTCATCGGTCATCATCCAGCGGCCTAGCGCCTGCGCCAGGGTCATATTGGTGCGCACAGAGACCGTGGTCATGTTGAGGTGGCCGTCGGTGTCATAGGTTTTCGGCGCCTGGACATCGACGACCTGAGTGCCGTCGACCTCCCCCAACGTGTCCACCGTGGGACCTGGCCCCTCAGCGGCATAAGGCACGGTCAAAGACACATCAGTGCCGGGGATATGGTCAAGCGATACCAACGCACCGGTGAGGACGACGGGGATGGCACCCCAAGCAATGGTGCGGACGCGACGGCTAGCAGGAGAATTCACGGATCAATACCCTACAACCTTTGCCGTAGTGTTCGCTGTCAGCGTAGCGGGGATCATGGAAAGTAGCCGGACGGTGCCGGTAGATTAGGACGCATGAGCAACGGATTCGGTTTTTCTTTCCCCAATAACGATGACGACGATAATGACGGACGTCGTGACCAGAACCCGTTCGGCGCATTCGGCGGCGCTAATGGTGGCGGCCTGGGTGACATGCTGAACCAGTTCGGTCAGATGCTGTCCGGCATGGGCTCTTCCATGAACTCGCCGGAAAACTCCGGCCCCGTCAATTACGACATGGCTAAGCGCATCGCCCTGCAGCAGATCTCGCAGTCCAAGGCGGTAAGCGCGGACGATACCAAGGCTGTGGAGGAATCCGTCCGCTTGGCGGAGCTCTGGCTTGATGACGCCACCTATTTGCCCACCGCCTCCGGCACGGCCAAGGCTTGGGATTCCAAGCAGTGGTTGGAAGAGACCATGCCGGCGTGGCAGCGCATGGTCACCCCGGTGGCAGAGCACATGAATGATGCTCAGCTGGACTCCATGCCGGAAGAGGCCCGCGAGATGATGGGCCCCATGACCAAGATGATGAACCAGATGTCTGGCATGAACTTTGGCATGCAGCTTGGCCACGCCTTGGGCGATTTGGCCTCCCAGGCGCTGACCGGCTCCGATTTCGGCCTGCCCATCGCCCCAGCCAATACTGTGGCACTATTGCCACAGACCATCCAGAAGGTCGCCCGCGAGCTTAATGTTCCTGGCCAGGAAGTGCTGGTTTATATTGCCGCCCGCGAGGCTGCCCGCCAGCGCCTGTTCAAGCACGTGCCCTGGCTGGTAGAGCGCATCGTCTCCTCCGTGGAGGAATATGCCATCGGCCTGGTTATTGATACCTCCCATCTGGAGGAAGTCACCCGCGAGCTCAACCTCGAGTCCGGCGATCCACAGGCGATCCAGGACGCGATGAGCAAATTGCAGGGCATGGACCTCTCCCCGCGCATTACCTCCAAGAACACTGCGGCCGCATCCCGCCTCGAGACCCTGTTGGCACTGGTGGAAGGCTGGGCCGAGCACGTCGTTACTGAGGCACTGGGCGAGCGCATCCCGTCGACCTCGAAGCTGACCCAGGCATGGGCGCATCGCCGCAGCACCGGCGGTTCCGCTGAGAACGCCTTCAGCAAGGTGGTCGGCATCGAACTTAATGCCCCGAAGGTCTCTGAGGCCGCTGAGCTATGGCGCCGCGCCACCGTCGCCGTAGGCGCGGAAAAGCGCGATAAGGCCTGGGATCACCCGGACTTCCTGCCCACTGCGGAGCACCTCGATAACCCGGCCGCCTTTATCGACTCCCTGCTGGACGAAGGCCCGGATGAAGGCTTTGAAGAAGAGTTTGCCAAGCTGGAGGAAATGCTGAAGAACGGCGAGGATTCCTCTGCCGCGCAGGGCGACGAGCCCAAGGAGTCCGAGAATCCGGACGACAAGGACGAGAAGAAGGACAAGGGCAACGAGGACGACGAGAACTAGCAGCCCCAGCGCTGATAGGCCTCAAGATAGCCCTTCGCCCGCTCGGCGTGGGGCACCCTGTCCGCCCACTGCCAAAAATCCCGCCCATGGCGCGGGATGAAGGTGTGGGTGAGCTCGTGAATGATCACTGAATCCAGCACATAATCCGGCACGTGTTGCAGCCGGTCGCTCAGCCGAATATCCGCGGTGGAGGTAGTACAGCTACCCCACCGCGTATTTTGATTACTCACCCACCGAATAGAGCCGATGGTCGCACGACCATCTAAATACGCCGCGTTGAGCCGCCGCGCCCGTTCCTCGAGCTGGGCGTCCGTGCGGCGCCCGCTGCCCTGCTTCTTTTCCACCCGCGCCAACATGTCCGCGACTGCTTCGCTCTCATCGCGCGCGGACATCCACGCGGGAATGCGTACCTCGAGCACCCCGGATACCATGCGCGCCTGCACGGTTTTCTTCCGCTTGGCAGAGCGAATGACTTTGACCTCCGGGGGCTGCGGTGCGGTTGGCTGCGTGCTCGACATGACAGGTGATTGTACCTGTGGTGCAATGGAGACCACATACTTCGGGGGAAGGGGTTAAAGGCGTGGGGATTTCTGCCACCCAGGTGGTCTTAGCACCCGGCAGCGCAGTGTTTTGCCGCGAGGAAACGGTGATCCAATTTGGCATGGATGCCACCCGCGTTGGGGTTGCGGAAACTGGAAGCGCGCTCGCCGTCGCGACGGCTTTCAACACCGCTCGCGAGCCAATTTCCCCAGAAGAACTGTCTGACCGGCTGCGGTCAGCAGGATTAGAAGAGGCGGCGGCGCAGAGCCTGATTGAAGACGCACTGAACTATGGCATCCTCTGGCCGCACAGGGAGGCCGCCGAAAAGACAGACACCATTGTCCTCATGGGCGAATCCACCCTGGCGCACAGCCTTCGCGCGCGCCTAGAGGAGGACGGCTTCCAAGTGCGCATCCCGCTGGAGGAGGACAATGTCTTTTCCTATATCCACGACCTCGACGGCATGTATCCGGTCCTCGCCGTGGACCAGCTGCACTGCCCGCTGGATTGCGCGAATGCACTGGCGGGCACAGCAACCACGTGGGTTCCGGTATCTTTGCTGGACAATCGTGGCGTCATCGGACCGGTTCGTATCCGCGGCCAAGGCCCCTGCCCCTTGTGTGCGCACTTGGCCCGCGTTGATATGGACCCGCTTTGGAATATCATCAGCACCCAGCTCACCCGCGTGCGCCGCACGCCAGAAGCCGTGGTGCTCGATGCGGTTGCGGCGCATACGCAGGTGATCATCCGGCGGCTGATGGGGCGCTCGCTGCCGCCGGGCGCGCCAACCGCTAAGCCGCGCCCCGGGCAGCAATGGGAGATCGATGTCTACGGACACCACCAACAGCGCACCGTCATAGCGCATCCACGCTGCCCCGTATGCTTCGGCGGCAAGACCAACCTGGCTAGCTACGAACTGAACGAATAACCTCTAGCACCTGGGCACCGTAGCGCTCCAGTTTGCTCGGGCCTACGCCGGAGATGGAGAGCATCTCTGCTTCATCGGAGGGCAATTCCTCCGAAATCGCCTGCAGGGTGGCATCGGAAAAGATGACATAAGCCGGCACCTTTTCCTCACGCGCAACCTGGGAGCGCCACGAGCGCAAAGCGGCAAAGACCTCTTCATCGCCGCCGCCTTCACAATCTTCATGGCGGCCGATGACCTTTTCCGCCGGTGTTCCCAGCGGGCCGGAGCACACGCGGCAGCGTTTCGGGCGGCGCGAGCGAGACCCACTGCCGGAGGCATCTTCGGCCGCCGGAACGATGCCATCGAGAAAGCGGGTGCGCTCGCGCGAAGCCCGTGAGCCGGTAGTCTTCGCCAGCGCCCACGACAGCGCGAGGTGCTCACGGGCGCGGGTAATGCCGACGTAAAACAGGCGGCGCTCCTCTTCTACCTGTTCGTCGCCGGCCTTGATGGCATGGTTGATGGGCATAAGCTTTTCCGTTAGCCCCACGAGGAATACCGCATCCCATTCCAAGCCCTTGGCGGCGTGCACGGTAGCCAGCGTCACGCCTTCCATGGCCGGGGCCTGCTTATCGGTAGAGCGCCGGCGCAACTCCCCCAGCACCCCGTTGAGATCGATGCCAGGAGTTGATTCCACAATCTTTTCAATGAGCCCAACCAGTGCGTTGAGGGACTGCCAGCGCTCGCGGGCCTGGGCGCCCTGCGGCTCGGTGGAACTCAAGCCCAGCTCGACAAACGCGGCCCGGGCAATCGCCACCGGATCATCCGGCAGGTCCTCGCGGCGGGTCGCGGCGATAAGCACGCGGATAGCCTCCAGGATTTCCGGGCGGCGGAAAAAGCCCTCGCCGCCGCGGACTTGGTAGACCACTCCGGCGTCGGCAAGCGCCTGCTCAAACTGCTCCGACTGGGCATTGATGCGATAAAGGATGGCAATCTCGGAGGCCGGCACACCCTGATCCAGCAGAGTAAGGACCTGGCCGGCCACCTCCTGGGCCTCAATTTCTTCGGACTCATAGGCCTTGAAGGTGGGCTCTGGGCCGGGCTCGCGCATGCCTTGCAGCTCCAAGCGCGTGCCAGCTGCGCGGCCGGTGGCCTTGCCGATGACCCGGTTGGCCAGGTCAGTTACCTGCGGCGTGGAGCGGTAGTCGCGCTGCAGCTTGACCACGGTGCCATCCGGATACGTGCGGGAGAAATTAAGCAGGTAGTCCGGGGAGGCACCGTTGAAGGAATAGATGGTCTGGTTAGCATCGCCCACCACGGTAAGGTCATCGCGCTCGCCCAACCAGGCGTTGAGCACCCGCTGCTGCAGCGGGGTAACATCCTGGTACTCATCGACGACAAAGGTGCGGTACTGCTCACGGAAAGTCTCCGCAATCGCCGGCACATTCTCGATGGCACCTGCGATGTGCATGAGCAGGTCATCGAAGTCCAAGTGCATCATGTCCGGCGTGGCCTTGGACTGCTCGTAGCGGCGGAAGGCCTCTGCCACCTTGGCCGGATCGGCCGGCGCACTGCGGTCTGTATTCGCGATCACGGACTCATAATCTTCGGTACTGACCAGCGCGGACTTAGCCCACTCGATCTCCGCCAGGACGTCTCGAATCATGTCCTTGGAATTATCCAGCCCCACCGAGCGCACCGCGCGGGCAACCAGTGGGAATTTATTATCCAGCAGCTGCCACGGAAGATCTCCTGCTACCTGCGGCCAGAAATACTTCAACTGGCGGCGCGCGGCCGCGTGGAAAGTCTGCGCCTGCACGCCGGCCACGCCCATGGTGCGCAGGCGATCGCGCATTTCTCCGGCCGCTCGCGCCGTAAAGGTCACCGCAAGCACGCGCTGCGGGCTCACAAAGCCTTGGTCGACCAAGTTGGCAATGCGATAAGTAATAGTGCGGGTCTTGCCCGTACCCGCGCCGGCCAAGATGCACACGGGCCCGCGCGGCGCCGTGGCCGCGCGCAGCTGATCTTCATCCAGCAGGGACAAATCCGGCTTAGTCACCGTGATACCACTCCATAATCATCGTGTGTGCAATTGAACCCGGACGTGGAAGCTTAAGCTCAGGCAGCTCGGCGCGCTCCGCCCACCGGATTTCTTCCAATTCCCCATCAGTATGGCAGGTGGGGTGGACATCAGCCGTGCGCGCGCAAAAGCCCAGCATAAGGGAACCACTCGGTGGCCACGCCTGCGAGCCCCAATAGCGAATATCATCCACCCTGCGCCCGGTTTCTTCTAGGGCCTCGCGTGCAAAAGCTGCTTCCGCGGTCTCGCCCGGCTCGACGTAACCGGCAATCAGGGAGAAAAAGCCAGTGCGGCGGCGATTGCGCGCCAGCAAAATCCGGTCGGTGCCACTGAGGCGAATAAGCCCGATGACGGCAGGATCTAGGCGCGGGAAGACCATCCGGCGCTCGTCCAAAGGATCGCGCCCAACGATTCCCGGTGCTGGGTAATTCAGCTTATGGCCGGTCCGCGGATCAAAGCGCTGCTCGCGCCGATTGCGGATCAGCGCAATGGCTTGCAAAATCACCGGCTGGTCCGCAAAGAACGTCGCGCTTTCTAGCCGGCCCAGCTCGCTAGCACCGTCTTCCGGATACGCGCACGCCTGCAGGGTACCTAGGTCCACTACTGCGTGCTTGCCGACGCCCCCGGGAACCTTCTCCACCAGCACCGGCTCCCCCGCTGCCGTAACCGGTACTTGGCCATGAGGGGTTACTGGGAGGAACATTTAATCCTCGTCATCATCGTCCATGACCTCGATGGGCTGTTCCATCTCATGCTTGATGTAGAGCAGGCGGTCGCCCGGCTTCAGCGCGGAGGCATCCGCGGTATCCACGCGGTGCAGCTCGTTATTGCGCAGAACAGCCAGCACGATATCTGCCAGGTGGCGTGGGTTGGAGCCCACCTCGAATTCGCGCACGGCGCGCTCGGCTACGGAGAACCCCTCGTTGGGTGAGAGCAGGTCTTCCATCATCTCCACCACGGTCGGAGTCACGGTGGCTAGGCCCAGCAGTCGACCAGCCGTCTCCGCAGAGGTGACCACGGAATCCGCACCGGATTGGAGCAAGAGGTGACGGTTCTCGGACTCGCGCACCGACGCCACAATCTTGGCCTTGGGCGCAAGCTCTCGCACGGACAGGCAGCACAGCACCGCGGTATCGTCCGTGGATGGGGTAACAACAATGGAGCTGGCATGCTCTACCCCAGCGACCTTGAGCACGTCCTGCTTGGTGCCGGAACCAAAGATGGTGACCAGCCCGTGGTGCTCGGCGTGAGCGAGGGACGCACGGTTGGTATCGATGACCACGATCTGGGAGGACGGAACATCATCGGCCAGCAGCGCGGCCACGGCTCCGGCGCCCTTGGTGCCATATCCGATAACGACGGTGTGGTTACGCAATTGCTTTCTCCAGTTCTGGATTTGGAAAGTACGGCGGGCCTTATCCGTCAACACGGACAAGGTCGCGCCAACCAATAAAACAAGGAAGATCAGGCGGGCAGGGGTAATAAGCACTAAGTTAATGAGCCTGGCCTGCGGGGACACGGGCACGATATCGCCGTAACCCACAGTGGTCAGCGACACCGCCGCATAGTAGGCGGAGTCCAATAACGACATGTCCTCGCTATACCCACCGCCGTCCACATAGACCACGATGGTCACGAAGACAACGATGCCAAAAGCCCACAGCACACGCTTGCCCAGCTGACGCCACGGGCTGGAATTTTCATCCCTCGGCACCGTAATGACATCAATGAGCGCGTGATCCGGCTGCGAGGACAGCTCGACCTGCGGCAAGAAGCGACTTCTAAAGCGTGACTTCATTGCCTGCGCACGTTTTTTGGCCACTAGCCCCGCCTTCTTTTCTGGTCTCGAATGATTGCTCAAGAGATTGCGCGTTACGCAACCGCCCACATACCTTAGCCCTTGTGGTGCTCAACTGACGATTCAAGGAGTTTCTTCAGCTCTTCCCCACGCGGCAGGCGGGCAGGCTCGAAGGTATAACCATCGTGGACATAATAGAACGCGGCACGAATTTTCTCTCCGCCGTGGATGCGGCGCCACGCCTCTGCATACACCGCTAGCTGTATCTTGGCAGCATCCATAGCCTCTCCCTGGGGAGGGCGGCCGGTCTTCCAGTCCACCACCATCCAGGTGCCGTCCTCCAAGCGGAATACCGCATCCATGCGCCCGCGCACCACGGCCTCACCGATGGTGATCTCAAAGGGCGCTTCCACGTGCTCCGGTTGACGCTCGGCCCACTCGGAGTTCAGGAAGGCTTCCTTGAGCTCTTCCAAATCGAAGTCCTCCGGTTCATCGATTCCCGGAAGTTCTTCCTCGCCCAATAGCGCCGGGTTGCCAAAGCGGTCCTCCAACCACGCGTGGAAGGCGGTACCGCGCTTGGCGTAGGAATTCGGCTTAAACGGCACGGGGCGGCGTTGCCTACGGGCAAACTGAAGCGGGTCTGCCCGCAGCGCAACCATGTCCGAGGCGGTCAGCTCGCTGGGTAGCTCAACGTCTACCACCGGCTGTTGCAGGGCCTTGTACTCCTCAATGAGCGCGCCAGCTTCTTGCTCCCACAGCTCAAAAGTTTCACCGCGGCTCATTTCTGGGAGCTCTTCCAGTGCTTCAAGTACCATGTCCGCACCGGCGACCGCCTCAGGGCTGGCCTGCAGCGCTGGGAATTGGGCGCTCTCCCCATAATCATCCTCGGAAGGCTCGTCGGGGACGGACCACTCCACCACGTACTGCGGGAATTGCTCTTTCAGGCGCTCTAGGTATTCATAGGGAGCCTTCTTGTTCTTTCCGGGAGCGTTATTGGTGCCCGATCCGGTAACGGTCAGGGTGGATTCGGTACGCGTCAGCGCCACATAAAAAAGGCGCGCCGATTCTTCCGCCTTGATGGTGCTATCTGCCTTCTTAAACTCCTCGCACGCGTTTTGGAAATGCGAGCGCTTTTGGGCATCCTCCGGGACCTCAATATAGTCATCGTCCCCTGGGACCTTGTCGATCCTGGACAGGAAAGTCTCTGCTTTCGCACTATAACTAGACGAATCCGCATGCACCACGCAGACGTGTTCCCATTCCAAGCCCTTGGCCTTGTGCGCGGTCATAATCTGCACGCGGTCAGTGGCGGCGGGAACCTCGCCGAGGTCTAGGCCATCTTCCTTTTCGAGCGCTAACGCAAAGTAATCCAAGAGCGCATACAAGGAATCACCGTGGAAGCCTGCGACGATATCGGCAAATTTATCCAGATGTGTCGCGCCTCCTGCGCTTCCACGAGCTAGTACCTCGGTGCGGATATTAAACAATGCTTCAATATCGGCGAAGATGTCCACCAGCGGTTTGGAAAGAGAATAAGTGCGCAGGTGCCGCAGTTTGGCAGAAACCTCTTCCATACGGGCGAGGCCTTGCGGGGTATAGCGGTCTCTTTCACCCAAATCTGCCAGGGCGTCAGCAAGGCCGACGCGCTGATCCGGCTCCTCAGCGGTGACATCTTCCAGCTGCGCACGCAAGTATTCTTCCGGGTCCATCCCCGGCTCCCAGCGCAAGCGCTCCTCCCTCGCGCCGGCCAGGTTTCGTTGGCGGGAAGCGAGCGCTTGAATATCACTGATTCCCAGGCCACAAATCGGCCCTGCCAGCACCCGCACTGCCGCAGGCAAGTCTTCTGGGCGCACGAGCATGGTGGCAATAGCTACGAGGTCCTGGATTTCTGGCTGCCACAGCAGGCCACCGAGACCGATGATTTCATTGGGTACGCCCGCTTTGTCGAGGGCCGCAGCGATGGGTGCGGAGTGCCTATTTTTGCGCACCAAAACCGCCGCGCTGAAGGTATCTCCCTCGCGCTTTTCCCACTGCTCTTTCAGGTACTCGGCAACGAATTCACGCTCGCGAACCTCGCTGTCGAAGTACGCCAACTGGATATCGCCTTCGCCCTTATGCGGGGCGGCAGACAGCTCGTCCACGGGACGTTCAACGCCTTCGAATACTCCCTCCGCCACTGAGTTAGCCAAATCCAGCGCACCAGAGGGGTTGCGCCAAGAGGTGGTCAACTGGTCATTCGGGGCGGGTGTGCCCGGCGCGACTGGGAAGTCTTCCACGAAGGCAGTGAGGTTTTCAGAGGTAGCACCACGCCACCCGTAGATGGCCTGCATTGGATCGCCCACGGCCGTAACCGACAGGTCCTCTTGGTCCCCTCCGAATAGGCTGCGTAGAAGCACGCGCTGGGCATAGGAGGTGTCTTGGTACTCGTCTAGCATGATGACCTTATAGCGCTGGGACTGCTGCTTTCCCACCACAGGATGGTCGCGCGCGACGCGGGCGGCGACGGCCATTTGCTCGCCAAAGGTGATGACTTGTCGCTCGGATTGTTCCTTTTTCAGGGCCTCCAGCAGCGGCACGTACTGCACGCGGCGCTCCTGTGTGTGGATATAGTCCAGCAGCGTCTTTGAGTATTCGGGACCATTCTTTTGGGATTTATCGAGGTTATCGATGTCCGCCCGAAAATCTCGGGCATGCTGGGCGATGTGACTCGTGTCTTTGAGTCCGTTATCGATATCCTGGCTGAATTTCAGCAGGGTCTCGGTAATCGTGGCTAGGGCGCGATCGTCTTCTAGCTGACCGGTGTAATTGCGCACCACATCGTAGGCCAAGGAATAGCGCTCGGCCTCGGTAATGATGCGTGCGGTGGGCTCTACCGGAACCAAGAGTCCATATTCGCGAACGAGTTCTCCCGCATAGGAGTCATAGGTGGCTACCTTCGGCGCAATGTTTTCTAGCGCTTCTGCCACCTCACCGCCTGGTGGGATGAGGCCGGAATCGCGCAATTTAATCAGCTGCCGGCGGATGCGTTGCTCCAGCTGTTGCGCGGCCTTACGGGTGAAGGTCAGGCCGAGAACCTGCTCCGGGCGCACATAGCCATTGGCCACCAGGTACACCACGCGCGAGGCCATGGTTTCTGTCTTGCCGGCACCAGCGCCGGCAACCACGAGTTTGGGGCTAAATGGGCCTTCGATGACGTGTGCTTGTTCCTCGGTAGGCGGAAAGTCCTTGCCCAAGGCTGCAGCGATCTGCTGTGGGGAAAAATTGCTCTTAGGCATCGGTGGTCATCCTTCCTTCTTCCTGCACGGGGCAGATGGAGCGAATTGGGCATTTATCGCAGTCTTTATTGGTGCGCGCAGTGATGCGCGGGCCACGCATCTCCTCCACCAGCGGGGGCAGAAGTGCGGCGAATTCTTCCAGGGCTTCCGGCGACTTATCGCTTTGCCAAAGTTCACCAATCTTTTTGGTGGTCGCACCCGGATACACCAGCACACCGCCCTGGCGCGGCATGCCTTCGCCGTCGTGAACCTGGTGGCCGTCAAATGCGCCATGGGCAAGCGCGAGCTGATAGGTCATCAGCTGCACATGGTCCTCGCCCTCTTTCTTAGCCGGCTTGCTTCTGCCCGTCTTGAGGTCCACCACCAAGTAATTGCCCTCTTCATCGCGAAGCAGACGGTCCATATAGCCGCCGATGCGCACCTCCTCGCTGATACGTACGCTTACGGGGATTTCCACGCCAGCAAGCTCTTGATTGACCTCCGATTGGCGCGCCCATTCGCGAGCGCGGTCCAACAGGGTGGAAAACTCATCGAGCTTGAATCGCAATTGCCACTGCGGTACATCCTGAATGCGCTCGAAAGCCTCCATCACCAATAGCTTGGCCTTTTCCGCGTCCATGCCGCGGCCAATAGCTTCAAAGAAGGCGTGCGCCAAAGTACCGCGGAGCAGGTGTTCCTCGGTGCTTGGGTCCTCAGCCACATTGCCGAGCACGGCCTTGAGCGGACAGTTGAGCAATGCCTCCACGCGGGAAGGCGACAAGCTACCGCTGGTATGCAGCGGCACTTCAGCCGCAACGGAGCGCGCAGACCACCACTGCTCCGGGTGGGCGCCAGGGATATCGGCTGCCGCTAACCGGGCGAGCTGGCGCGCTGCTTGTTTGCGCTCAACCTCACCGGATTCCGGATTGGTAACCACGCGGCGCAACTGTGCGACAAAAGCCGGCACGGACAGCACCGCCACATCGAGGGGATCCACCTCAAGCCCATCGCGCAATGACACGGGGGCGGGTTCGGGCACATCGAGGCCCAGCTCGCGCGGGAGTTGGGTGCGGCGCAGCGCCCGCTTTGCTTGCCGACGCGCAGCCTGGCCCGGCACGTCCACGCCACGGCCGGCGAATTCGCTGATGAAGCGCGAAGGCTCAGAGACCGTATCGCCTTCCGGGTTTTCCACAGCGGCGATAAGCAGGCGCTGTCGGTGGCGCGTGGTAGCGACGTGGAAGAGACGTCGCTCTTCTGCCAAACGGGAGGCAACGTGGCTGACGGGGGTATCGGGATCAATATCGTGGTCGAGGAGATCGATGAGATCTTCTTGACCGAAAATGGAACCGGTCTCCCCTAGCGAAGGCCAGCTTCCTTCCTGTGCGCCGGCCACGATGATGGTATCCCATTCGCGGCCCACCGCGCCGTGTGCAGTCAGGATTTCTACTGCCTGCGGAATAGCGGTGCGGCGGTCGCGCACACCGGTGGGAAGTTCTTGTTCCGTGATATGCGTCAGGAAGGCGCGCAGCGAGGAATCAGGGCGGCGCTCAACGTAATCGCCTGCGGCGTCAAAAAGCGCCATCATTGCATCCAAGTCGCGGTCGGCCTGCGAGCCGGTCGCACCACCGCGCAGCGCCGAAGCCTGCAAGCGGTTATCGAGCTCGGTTGCGCTCCACACGGCCCAGAGAACCTCCTCCACAGAGGCCCCAGAGGCGAGTGCGTCCCTGCCGGCGCTTAGAACCGCGCGTACACGCGCCAAGATGGAGTATTCGCGTTCAGTCAGTTGCCCATTAAAGTCTGGGAGCTCGCCGTAGAGAAGACCGCGGAGGCTATCGATGCCCCGGGTGGTGGAATCCCAGCGGCGCAAACCACGGATCAGGCGGCGCAGCGTGACGGGATCGGCGCCACCCACGGGGCCGGTGAGCAATTCTTCCAGCTCAGAGTTAGAAAGTTCTTCCTCCAAGGCACGCAGGGCGAGCAGCACGGCGGAGACCAAACGCTGATCAGCCAAGACGACGTCGGTAGGGCTAATGTGCACGGGCACGCCGGCGGCCAAGAGGGTGCGGCGCATCTGCCCGATATCACCGGTTGAACGAACAATGACGGCGATATCGCGCCAGGGCACGCCGTCTTCTAAGTGGCGGCGGCGCACGGTATTAGCTACGACGTCACGCAACCTGCCGTCCGAATCCACGATGGAAATGCACGCCGGAGAGGGTGTGCGGTGAGGCTCGGTGAGCTCGATGTCGTGGTCAGCTGGGAAGTCCCGCAGGAAACGCGAGCTAGCACCACGAAAGGCAAAGACGGATTGATCGGCATCGCCGCCCACCACCACGAGATCCGCTTGTGGGGCCAATTCGCGGATGAGCTTGCCCGCAGTGGGATCGAGCAATTGCGCATCATCGACAATAATGGTGTGGAAGGGGTGCTCGCGCAGAAGCTGGGGGCGCTGGAGAACCGCGGTAACCAATTCCGCCGCGGAATAGGAATGGGCGCGGGAAAGGAGCTGCACGCGTTCGTACTCGCGCAGGAATTCACCCGCCGCGGACCACATGGGGCGGCCGTGCTCGGCACCAAGGCGCTCTAGGTCACCCGGGCCCAGGCCGCGTTCAATGGAACGCAAAAGGAAATCGCGCAGCTGCCGGGCGAATCCCACATATTCCAGCGCGGGCCGCATCTCCGCGGGCCACGAGCCATGTCCGTCTTCTGCTTGGCCAGTGAGCAGCTCGCGGATGACGGCGTCCTGCTCGGCACCGGTAATAAGTCGCAGCTCCTCCTCGGCCGCTGTGCGCAGCAACGCGAATGCTAGAGAGTGTACGGAACGCACCATGGAGGTCTGTGCGGCGTAATCCTCGAGGCGCTCAGAGAGCTCGCGGCGCAGCCGGGCGCCGGATTCCTTCGAGGGAGCGATAACGAGGATGCCGGAGGGATCCGCGCCGGTCTCCCGGGCTTTATCCAAGGCATGAATGACGGTATCGATAAGGAAGCTGGACACACCGGTGCCGGCGGCACCGGTTACCTTCCAGGTACCGGATTCGGGCAGGTCAATAGGCCAACTGCGGGTCGTGGCGGACTGGGCACGGGGAACGAGGCGCACCTGCGGGGACGGTGGAAGGACCACTCCCGCACGCGCGGTGGAATGGGGGTCGTAACTCACCGCTCCAGTATGGCAGATGCCCGCGACACCAGATGCTGCTCCACCCGCTCAATGTGCGAACGCGTGTTTGAACGCGAGGCGGGGTGCAGGTCATTGATGTGTCGGCGATACGACACCGCGCGCAAAAGCAACTCCGGCATACCGGGTACGTGACTAAAGCGCTGGCAGATCCCATCATCAACCGCTTGGGCAATGAGCCCATCCACAATAACCAAAGCGGCGGTCCAGCCGGCTGGGCGTGGGGATTCGCTCGGCACAATGTCCACAATGCCCGGCGGATTGGAGCCGTGGTAAACCGTGGTGGTAAGAAGAGCGGTGTGGGCGGGAATAAGGGGGACGTCGGCAAGCAAGGCTGGGCGATAAGCCTCGCCCGTCTCCTCCCAGGCGGCGCGCTCTGCGCGAGCGAAAGCATCGCTGCGCTGCCCGTTGGGAAGGGGCACCTCGGCTATAGCCGCGTCGAGGCGCAACGCCATCTGTGCGGTTTCATCAATTCGCCCGCGTACATGGCCCGGAATAAACTGGGTAGCCTTCCATCCAGCGGCCGTGTGCCGGCCATCGCTAGACAGTACCGGCCGGGAAACGCGGGCCCCCTGCACGCTGAGGCGCTCGCGCACCTTAGCGGACCAGGCGGCAAACGGACCGGCCTGGGAATAGACCACGTCGCCCACCTTGATGCCGTTATCCCACACCGGGCCCAATTGATCGCCCTGCGCGCGGCGGGTACCAGTGGCACCGGTTTCCGCGTGGAAGGCGCTTAAAACATGCTCTGGGGGAAGCGGCATCCTTAACTCCTATTCGGGTTGGTGGGGATCCTTATTATCCGGATTCGGATAAGGCCACGGGTTAGGCGCACAGGTCACGTCCTCATCAGGATAGACCTCGCTGGGATTGCGATCGTGCAATTTCTTGTTGTTCAGGTCCAAGGTCTGCTGCATCATGACCGGCGCCAGCTTGCCCTGGCCGCCACATGGCTGGTGGGCCGCATAGCCAATGGCATGGCCCAACTCGTGGTTGATGACGTACTGGCGATAATTACCCACATCGCCTTCAAAAGGCGTGGCGCCGCGCACCCAGCGGGCCTCGTTGATAATGGTGGTGGACTCGCCAGTAATGGTGGTATGGCAGGAGGTTTCCGTTTCAATCTTCTCGCCACAGCGCTCCGCAGCGGTACCCAGAGAAGTCAGTTGGATGCGGGTATCTGGTTCCGCATCGGCAGCCACGTGCTCGAACTCAAAGTCCTTGTGCGCGGTCCAGCCGCGCGGGTCAGACAAAGTGGCCTCCACCATGGCGGCAAAGGAATCATCGCCACCATACGGTGCCGTATTGATGCCCTCTTCCACCTCGATGGAATAGCGCACCTTCTGCTCGCCGCCCTTGCCGGCTACGGCGCCAGGCTCGCCTACCTCGTGGAAGGTGCCCTTGCCCTGCTTGGTATAGGAGCCACCGGGCGGCATCTCGCTGATTTCCCGCTTGACCGCTGCTGCATCGGCAGGATCAGGACCTACCAGTTCTGTGCTAGTTGGGGCAGCCGCGCTAGTGTCTTCCGCATCTTCTTCGGAGGAAGAGGCGGTGGCGATATCGACGATGAACCAAATGGTCAGCGCGATCATGAGGGGGATAGCTACCACGCGCCACCAGCCATATTGACGCGCAAACCGGACCACCGTATTGGGGTGGTCCGGCGCATGGCCTTGGCTCCGGTGAGCGTGGCGAGTCTCCCTTTTTTCCATGGGGCCTTAGGTTACCCGTTTGTATTTAAAAAAGCTGAATCAGCAGCCCTATGCGCTCGCCTTAGGCGCCAGCGAATCCCACGGCGTACTTCTTGGCAATGCCGACCTCGACGTAGACCACGCGGTCAGTGCGCACGAGGTACTTGCGGCCCTTGTCATCTTCCAATTCCAGGGTGGAGTTATCCGCCAGGGCACTGTTGATCTTCTGTGTCAGCTCGGCCTGGTCACCTGCAGCGCTAATGACCAGCTCGCGAGCGGTATCCGCGAAGCCAAACTTGATATCCATGAAGATTCCTCCTCTAACTAGAGTTTTATTGTCAATGGCCCCACTATAACCATCCCGGCTACTATCAAGGTGTGTCTGACATAAAATCCCAGCCACCGAGCTTCGCGGAACTCGGCGTTGCGGCCGAAATCTGCGATGGTCTCGCCACTCGTGGCATCACGCGTACTTTTGCAATCCAGGAATTAACCCTGCCCATCGCGCTCTCCGGCCAGGACTTGATTGGCCAAGCGCGCACCGGCATGGGCAAGACCTATGGCTTTGGCGTGCCGCTTTTGGACCGCGTCTTTGATGACGCCGATATCGACGAGCTCGATGGCACCCCGCGCGCCCTCGTGGTGGTCCCCACCCGCGAGCTTGCCCAGCAGGTCACCGAGGACCTGCAGGTGGCTGCCGCCCACCTACCCGTGCGCTTAGCCTCCATTTACGGCGGCCGTCCCTACGAGGAACAGATCAAAAAGCTCAACAAGGGCGTCGATGTCATCATCGGCACGCCTGGCCGCTTGATCGATCTCCACGAACGCGGAAATCTGCAGCTCGATCGCGTGGCTATCTTGGTGCTCGATGAGGCCGACGAGATGCTGGACTTGGGCTTTTTACCCTCGGTGGAGGCCATCCTCAAGGCACTCGATGACAATGCGCACCAAACGATGCTCTTTTCCGCCACCATGCCGGGCGCGATTTTGACGCTTGCCCGCCGTTTTATGGAAAAACCCATCCATATCCGCGCCGAATCCGGCGAGCAAGAATTCACCCATTCCTCCACTCGCAAGGTCACCTTCCAAGCCCACCGCATGGATAAGGTTGCCGTTGTCGCCCACGCCCTGCAGGCCGCCGGCCGCGGGCGCACCATCATCTTCGCTCGCACCAAACGCGCGGCCGCCCAATTGGCCGATGACCTAGCCCGGCGCGGCTTCCACGTGGGTGCCGTCCACGGCGATCTGGGGCAAAAGTCGCGCGAGAAGTCGCTGCATGCCTTCCGCACCGGCCAGGTGGACATCTTGGTCGCCACTGATATTGCTGCCCGCGGCATCGACGTCGATGATGTCACCCACGTCATCAACTATCAGGTTCCGGATGATCCGATGACCTTTGTCCACCGCATCGGCCGCACGGGGCGCGCCGGCCATACCGGCACCGCTATCACCTTGGTGGGCTATGATGAGCTGGGCAAATGGCAGGTTATTAATGATGAGCTGGATTTGGGTGAGCCGAATCCGCCGCAGTGGTTCTCCACGTCCCCAGAGCTAGCCCAGGCTCTAGACATCCCCGCGGAGGTAGAGGAAACTGTCGGCCCTGAGACCAAGGTCGTGGGGCAGGTGCCTGTCCGCGAAAAATCCCCCACCCGTACCACCGCGCGCCGCGGCAGCTCCCGGCGCCAGCGAGGAGGCCGCCGATGACTAAAGCTCCCATTTTGCGCTCAACGCCCGCCGATTGGAAGGCTACCGGCATTATTGCCGTGGTCTGCGCCATCGCGGTCGGCGGCGCAGCTATCACCGCCAATATTAATCAGGCGCATCTGAGCCAAGCGGCCGTTCCTGGGGATAAGGATGCACCCGCGCTTGCCGACGTCCCCGATGCCCTCCACGAGTCCTTCAGCCTCCCCAATGAACCAGTACCCGGCCAATACCGGGCAGTCTCGGCACACGGACTGACCATCACGCACGCCGATCACACGCTCACCGCCACCAACCCGGATGGCTCCGAGGCGTGGACTTATGAGCGCACGGATGCTGATCTCTGCTCGCTGTCTACTGCGTGGGGCAAGATCGTGGCGTCGTATAAAACCGGTGTGGGCTGCGGGGATACCGTGGCGATAGAGGCTGCGACCGGTGAGTATGACAGCACCCGCAGCGCCGTCAACTCGGAGAAAGTAGTACCCATTTCCTCCAATGACCGGGTAGGAACAGTCTCCACTGACCGCATCGATTTGTGGCGCTCCGACTTGGTGCGCACCGTGGAATACGGTGATGTGGAGGCAAAGCAGGAGCCGGACAAGCAACTACATGAGGACTGCTCGATTAGCTCCGCCCTCACCCGTACCGAGAATTTGGCGCTGACCGAGTCCTGCCCCGATAAGCCGGGCACGACCTGGTTGCGCTTCCAGGACACCACCCCTGATGATTCCCGTGAGCCCGATATCGGCGCCGATGTGGACATAGCCACCGACGGCGCCCGCCTTATCGCCGTGGGACAAAAGGCCGCCGCTATCTACCGCCCGGGCCCGCACCCCACAATCGAGTCCTATGACAATAAGGGCGAAAAGCTGGACTCTACTTCGGCAGAGCCCTCTCCAGACATAGACGCGGCCGCCGCCCCGTTCTCCCCAGCAACCGCGGATCTGCCGCACCATATGACCTGGTTTGATGGCTCCCGCCTCTACCTCTTTAAACCGAGCGACCTCGCGGTGGATCACGTGGTGGATGATGCCATCGGCACCCCCATCGCCGTCGCCGAGCACATGTTGGTACCTACCCAAGCGGGCATTGCTGTCATGGATTGGTCCACCGGCAAAACCCTGCGAACCATCCCGGTTGATCGCGGCAGCTACCACGGCCCCGTCTATCTCACTTTGGCGGGCGACACCATCGTGGAAACCCGCGGCGATCAGGTCGTGGGCCTAAGCGCCGATTAATCCCCCTGCAACACGCAAAGGGCCGCGCCTTCCGGTTATCCTGGGGCGCGGCCCTTGTGCGCGTGGCAGCGAATTTAGAAGTTAGCTGCCGCCCACTCCGTAGAAGCGCGGACGAACATCAGCAAGAAGATGACTACTGCGGCGCTCGCCAAGGTCACCGCACCAAGTAGCGGCGATCCGCCGCTAAACATCTGGAAGGAGCTCGCTGCCAAGATGAGCTCCACCAAGATGATGGCTCCCCTACCCCAGCGCTTTCCCTTGACCATGGCCCAAGCACCGACGATGACAAAGCCAAAAACAATAAAGATAAATAGCGCGGTGCCCAGCCCTACAAAGCTTCCGGAGCCCGAGTCCGACACCATGGATTCATTTTCTGCGCCGGTCGCCTCGCGCACAATCAGGAAGATACCGAAGCAGATGACGGCAATGGACTGAACCACGGCGAGCGCTGCGGCCACGAGTACCGGCTGTGGCGCGCCCTGCTGGGCCTTCTCCTCACGCGCCGGCTGCGCGGAGGAAACACTTTGCTTTTTGTTTACCTGCTTTTTCTTCTGCTTAGACACAAACCCACAGTCTACTCACCGGCCAGCGCCGTTTCCTTCTGCGCCACTCAGGTTTCGCGGGGGCAGAGGTTAGCTGGGTAGATTTGACGCCTCTTCAGTCACCGCACTCAATGTTTTTTGGACAATACGCCAGTTCAGCGCGTTTCTCACAGGCTTCTTTCAACTCGATCATGGACTCAAATGACCCCCACACCAGTTTCAATCAAGTGAGGTTGGACACAATTTTGCCTCTACCCCTAGCGGAGTCTGAGTAAACATGTCATGATTCTGGGGTAGCAAAAAGAAAGAGGACGTAAACCTCTTCTTAACTTGAAGGAAACTTCAAGCAACCACAATGTGAACCATTGGCGGCGGCGACGCTGGCCCGACCTCGAGACCGGGCCCCACTGCACGCAGACCAGTTCACACAACCACCCACCCTGGCATTGGTTGCTTTTCATTTTCGTGAAAAGCGCTTGTGCTTACTGCTGTCGAATTTTTGTTAGGAGATATCAATCATGGATTGGCGCCACGAAGCTGTTTGCCGCGACGAAGACCCCGAGCTGTTCTTCCCAGTAGGCAATTCTGGTCCCGCACTTACCCAAATCGCTAAGGCCAAGCTGGTCTGCAACCGCTGCCCTGTTGCCTCTTCCTGCCTGAAGTGGGCACTGGAATCCGGCCTGGACGCCGGCGTCTGGGGCGGCCTGTCTGAAGAGGAGCGCCGCGCCCTCAAGCGCCGCCGCAACCGCGGCCGTGGCCGCGCCCGCGTTTCCGCTTAATAAGCAGCCCCCAATTTTCGTTTCGGCGCCCTTAGCCGCTACAGTTGAATAAAGTTCAGATACCCTCAACGAAGGAGTGCGCAATGAGCAAGCGTGGTCGCAAGCGCAAGGATCGCCGCAAGAAGTCCGCTAATCACGGCAAGCGTCCTGGCGCATAACGCACAGCATTACTCAAAGCCCGGTTCCCTCGGTCACTTAGACTGTAGAACCGGGCTTTTGCTATGTCAGACGCACATCGATGTCGTCTCCTAGCTCCCCGCTTGACCTCTCCGTGCCTTAAGTCCAATGTGATCGGGCCGAATTGAACACATTAGGGTCTCAATTCGGCCCTTCCGCCCTCAATTCGGCCCGATCAGTATGGACTCAAGCAAAAAGTTGGAAGATCATGAAACCAGACCCCACCACAGCGGGTGAGCAACAGTGCCTACCACGCCGTGTCGATGCGGGTAATCTCTACCGAAATGCGGCGGCGCAGCGCCTGCGGCGCCTTGGCCTGGCCGTTACAGCAGTTGCGCACCAGGGAGCGGATAATCTCCTCGCTCTCGAGGCGCTGTTGGCAGAAATCGCACTGGGCGATGTGCTCGCGGATGGCGAGTGCGCGGGCATAGGTGGTGGATTCATCGAGAAGCTCGCACAGGAGGGCCTGTACCTCTGGGGAGCTACACGCACCACAGTTGTGTTCCGTTGCGCGGTCCATTACTTCTCCTCCATGTCTGGGTGTTCTAATCCAATGCCTTGTTCTCGTGCCACGTCTTTCAACGCTTTCCGGAGCAATTTTCTTCCCCGATGCAAGCGAGACATCACGGTACCTAGCGGAGTATCCATGATCTCTGCAATCTCCTTATATGCAAGGCCTTCAACATCCGCGTAGTACACCACCATCCGGTAGTCATCGGGCAGGTCATTCATGGCCTCTGAAATGGTGGCGTCCGGCATGTCTTTAAGCGCTGATACCTCGGCGGATTCCAGGCCAGTGGAATCGTGCCCAGCAGTGGTATAGAGCTGAAAATCGCTCAAGTCATCGGCCGAGGACTCCGTGGGGCGGCGCTTCGCCTTGCGGTAGGAGTTGATGTAGTTATTGGTCATGATGCGATACAGCCAAGCCTTAAGGTTTGTACCTTGCTTGAAGGAATGAAAGGACTTATAGGCCTTGAGGTAGGTCTCCTGCACGAGATCCTCAGCATCTTGCGGGTTGCGCGTCATGCGCAGGGCACCGCCGTAGAGCTGGTCTAGCAGGGGCAGCGCTTCCGCTTCGAAGCGGCGCTGCAGCTCCTTTTCGCTGATTGTTTCTTTAGCCACAATTTCTATCCTAACGCGTAGCGTTAGAATCCCAGGCATGTCTAAAAAGTCCCCGCATGCAGCTACCCCAGCGCTCAAAGTCGTGGAAGATGCCGGCGTAGACCACCACGTGTATACCTTTGAGGCGGGCAAGGATCACTTCGGTGATCACGCCGCGGCTGCCCTAGAGGTAGAGCCGGATCGCGTGCTCAAAACCCTGGTCATCGATTTAACGGCGGGCAAAGGGCCCAAGCGGCAGTTGGCAGTGTGCGTCATCCCTACCACCCACCACCTGAGCCTCAAGAAGGCCGCGGCCGCCCACGGCGTTTCTAAGGCCGCCATGGCGGATCCGCATGACGCATCCAAGTCATCCGGATACATTCCCGGCGGCATTTCCCCGCTGGGCCAGAAAAACCCGCTGCCCACGGTCATTGAGGAAACCGCCGTCCTTTTCGATACTGTCTTTATTTCCGGCGGGCGCCGCGGGCTCGATATCGAGCTCAGTGCGGAGAGCCTCGCAGAGCTGTGCTCTGCTAGCTTTGCCGATCTACTCGCCCAGTAGCTCCGGATAATCGTTGGATACGCTGCCCACGGCCTTGTCGGCGGGGTGGGTGTGGAAGCCACGAAGGGGCGTCGGCAAGAGCAGCTCGGCGGCCTCTTCAGGGCTGCCCTCCAGCCAGGTACGCATTTCATCGGGCGCCAAGAAGCGTGGCAGGCGGTGGTGCAGCCACTCCATTTCTTCCGTAGCCGCAGTGGTGACAATCGTGGCGGACAGGCGATCCAGGCCGGTGTCCCATAGGCCCGCCGCCCACAACAGGCCCTCTTCCGCGCGAACGTAATAGGGCTGCTTGCCACCTGCTTCCTGGTTCCATTCGTAGTAGCCGTCCATGGGGATAAGGCAGCGCTGCCCCTTAAAGGCATGCCGAAAGGAGGGTTTGGTGGCCACGGTCTCCGCCCGGGCGTTAAACAGCGGCGGGCCGTCCAGGTCCTTCTTCCAGTGCGGCAGCAGTGCCCACCGCGCAGGGTCGATTTGGGCGAGGCTTTCGTGCACGCGCACCATCGCCACCGGCTGGGTGGGTGCGATATTGTAGCGCGGGCCTGGGGTGCCTTGTGGGGCGTGGACCTCAGTAACTCCGGGCAGCGCGCCCACTTCATCGAGAAGGGACTCGGTAAAAAGAACGAATCTTCCGCACATGCCCTCTATTATGGACGATATGTCTCAACCTTGGTCCGCCCCGCAAGCGGCAGGCCCCATTACGTGGGCCCAGCACGTGCCGGGCTCGAAGTCTATTACCAACCGCGCTTTCATTCTGGCGGCGTTGGCCGATGGCCCCTCTACCCTGCGCGCGCCGCTGGTCTCCCGCGATTCGCAGCTGATGGAAAAGGCCCTGGAATCTATGGGCGTGCGCTTCGAGCACGAAGGCGAGGATATCCACGTCACCCCCGGCCCGCTTAAGGGCGCCACGGTGGACTGCGGCTTAGCCGGCACGGTCATGCGCTTTATCCCGCCGGTTGCGGCCCTGGCGGACGGCGCCGTGCTTGTCGACGGCGACGAGCAAGCCTACGCCCGCCCCATGTCCACCACCCTGGATGCACTGCGCCAGCTCGGCGTCGAGGTGGACGGCGATAGCCTGCCCTTTACCGTCCGCTCGCATGGAGTGCCGGAAGGCGGCGAGGTTACTATCGACGCCTCTGGCTCCTCGCAGTTCGTCTCCGGACTCCTGCTGGCCGGTGCGCGCTTTGCACAAGGCATCACCGTCACCCACGAGGGCGGTCCCCTGCCTTCCATGCCGCACGTGGAGATGACCGTAGGCATGCTGCGCCAAGCCGGCGTACGCGTAGATTCCAGCGAGAATACCTGGACCGTGCACCCCGGTCCGATTGCCGGGCGGGAATGGGCAATCGAGCCAGATCTCTCCAATGCCACGCCCTTCCTTGCCGCCGCTGCCGTCACCGGCGGCCGGGTAACCATTAAGCGCTGGCCTGCCAATACCACCCAGCCGGGCGACGCCATCCGCCATATTTTGGTGGATATGGGCGTCACGGTCACCCAAGAGCCGGGCTTTGTCACTGCCAAGGGCTCCAAAGACGGCGCGCTGCAGGGCATCGAGCGCAATATGGGCGATATTGGCGAGCTCACCCCCACCGTCGCGGCGTTGTGCGCCCTGGCGGACACCCCCTCTACTCTGACCGGCATTGCGCACCTGCGCGGGCACGAGACCGACCGTTTGAAGGCGCTGGCGCATAATATCAACGCCCTCGGCGGCAAGGTCACCGAGCTTGCCGACGGCCTGCACATCGACCCCGCCCCTCTCCACGGCGGCGAGTGGCCGTGCTACGCGGATCACCGCATGGCCACCGCGGGCGCGATTATCGGTCTGCGGGTACCGGGCGTAGAGGTAGAAGACATTTCCACCACCGCGAAGACTCTGCCTGGCTTCGACCGCATGTGGGAGACGATGGTGGACCCCGAGCAACAGGAGAGCAATGGCTAGGCGTTTCGGTTCTTTCGATGAATCCGACGTACGCGTGCGCCCCGGGAAGGGCTCGCGGCCACGTACTAAGGACCGCCCCAAGCACAAAAATGCCAAGTTCGGCATGGTCATCACCAAAGACCGCGGGCGCTGGGGCGTAGCACTGGACGACGGCCCGCGGGTCACCGCCATGCGCGCCCGTGAGCTGGGCCGCACCGCCATCGAGGTGGGCGACCGCGTGGGCGTGGTGGGCGATACCTCCGGCAAGAAGGACACCCTAGCGCGCATTGTGAAGCTGGAAGAACGCACCTCCGTCCTCCGGCGCACGGCCGATGACACCGACCCTTATGAGCGCATCGTGGTGGCGAATGCGGACCAGATGCTGATCGTCACCGCCGTGGCCGATCCGCCGCCGCGCTCTGGGTTTGTCGAGCGCGCCCTCATCGCTGCGTTTGTGGGCAATATCCACCCCATCCTGTGCTTGACCAAGACCGATCTCACCGATCCTGCCCCCTTCGCGGCCGAGTTCGCCGATCTCGATATCACGGTGGTGGAAGCCGGCGTCGAAGACGGACTTGAGGCGGTGCGCAACCACATCGACGGCCACGTCACCGCGCTCATCGGACATTCCGGCGTGGGCAAATCCACCCTGGTCAACCGGCTGGTACCAGACGCGGATAGGGAGACAGGGGAAGTATCGGGCGTCGGCAAGGGCAGGCATACTTCCACCCAATCGGTGGCGCTCCCCCTCCCCGCCGAGGATGCATTCACCGGCGGCTGGATTATCGATACCCCAGGCATCCGTTCCTTTGGCCTCGCACACGTGGATGCCGATGACGTGCTTGGCGTCTTTGAAGACCTTGCCGCCGCCATCGAGGACTGCCCCCGCGGTTGTACGCACATGGGCCCGCCTGCGGACCCAGAATGCGGCCTCGATGATACTGCGCTGATTCCCCCTGATACCGCCAGTGCACGGCGGCGCGACGCGGTGCGCGGCCTACTCGAGGCCCTGCGCACCAACGTGGAGTGGGAAAATTAGAGGTGGAAGCCGGTGTCGGCCATAACACCCAAAATGCCATCCACGATGCCGAAGAATACATCGAGGATCTGGCCCCAGGTGCCCTGGGACGAAGTCTCTAGCAGCGCCAGCCACGGGGTGGTGGGCACGGCGTCGGCAGCCGCATCCGCAGCTGGGGTGGTATCTGCCAGGGCGGCCGGCGCGGCACTGAGGGCTGCGCCTGCGGTAACGGTGGCCGCAGCGAGGTTCTTGAAGCGCTGAGTCATATTGTCTCCTTAAGTAATTAGAGCAGTTCTACGAGGAACGGCAGCTCGGTCGGGTGATAAAAGGCCATGAACTTATCCAGTGCATCGCCCACGGCCAGCTCCGCATCCTCATCACCAAGGTCCGCGGTATCGATGGCCTCGATGGCCTTTGCGGTGGTTTCCTCGGACTCCGCAATATCCACGTGGACGGCCGCTAGGTCGTCCTTGCTGAACTGCGCTGGCTTAAGCTCTACCACCGGCTCGCCCATATCCGGGCGCGGGGTGAGGACAGAATCATCCAAGTCTACCGAGATAACCACGCGGCGGTGCGGGAACTTCTCTTCATCGCCAATGGCCAAAAGGCGCATGGAGGCCATAGAGGCCTCAAGGAAGGCCGAGTAGGCAATTTCTTCTTCATCGCCCTCGGTATAGAACTCCTGCAGCGCAGGGGTTACCATAAAGCCCCAGCCGGAGCGCGCGGACAGGGAGCCGGTTTCTTCCAGCTCCGCCAGCATGGCGTAGGTCGCAGGGATGTAAACGCGGGCTTTAGCCACTAAAACTCACCTTCAATATCGAAGACTGCCTGGATTTCAACGGAGACGCGATCAAAGCTGGTGTACAAAAAGCCCACCATGCCGGATTCCACGGCGGCACGCACGTTGAGGATGGAATCATCAACCATGACGCAGTCATTGAGTGGCAGCTCTAGGGCATCTGCGGCCGCCTGGAAAGCAGCGGCCTCAGGCTTTTCCGCTCCCGCCTCGCCGGAGAGAACGACTGCGTCGACGTTTCCGCGGTACTCCCACTCGCGGATGTGCTCCGCGCCTGGTCCACCTGGGTCATTGGACAGGATGGCGGTTGCTGCGCCATTTGCCTTGGCGGCGGCCAGCAGCGCCTTCCACCGACGGTTGTCTTCTTCGGTGCCGTCAAGGACGCCGACATAGTCAACGATTAGACCACGCATGTACTTAAATCCTTTGGTTACGATTCTCTTTAACTCCCCGAGAGTATAGCGAACCACGCGCGCATTCGCGCCCACCCCTTTCAGGAAACCCTCAGAAATGGCGGGGTTGGGGCGGGCATGAGACAATTATCACGCGTCCGCCTCCTGTCCTTATGCAGGAGCATTACTTCCCCACCATGTACGAGCCCATCCCCGGCTACTCGCACCTCAAACTCTTCATTGCGCCCCACCGCGTGCGCTATGGCCGCTTGCCGACGTCCGCGGAAGTCGCCGCCCAACACCGCATCCAAGGCTGGGTAGTCTTTGCGCTCGAGGTAGCCGCCGGCTATCGCCCACTAGCCCATCTCAATTCCGCGCGCTATTCCGATGCCATCCGCCTGCACATTGGATCGTGGGTGCGGCGGCGCACAAGCCCCTATGCCACGGACAGACTGCAATTGACCAGCCTGCACGCGCGGTCCAATGGCGAGTACTTTGGCTCCGCCTACATAGGCCAACAGCAGCATGCATTTACGGGATCGGCAAGCCCCACCGGTTTAACGTCGTTCCGCTTACTCTAACTCAGCGGGCAGGGCTTAGCGCCTAGGAAAAGAACTGGCCCAGGTGAGAAAGGATGTCGGACCAATCGAGCGCGGACCATCCGAATCCGGCGGCGCTGGTCAGCGCCGCTAAACCGGTGGCTAGGAGGCCGCCTTCAAAGGCGGATAGACCGGAATGCTCGTCCGCCGTCGCATCCGCGGGCACGGATCCTGCAGTATGGTGCGACGCGGCGGCCCACTCTAGGGGTGCATTGACCTGCTTGGTGATGGTGACAATATCGCGCAGCGCCGCCGCATAGGCCGGAAACTCATCTGGGAAGGCGGAGCCTGTATCCCCGATGGTCGGCAGCTGGGCACGCGGAGAGGGCGCCGCTTTGCCGGCGGGGGCCTGCGGCACTTCCTTGGTGAATTCACCCAGCTCGGCGCGAATTACCGCCTGGGCGTAATTGGCGCCCAGCATATCGAGGTAGTCCAGTACGGCCGCTTCGGTGTACTGCTTGCCGTCTAGGGATTGCGTCCGCTCCTCTGGCTCCCACGGGAAGTCCAGCGGCGTGGAATAGATATTGCCATCGGTGCGCGCGGTATTGAGCCGGGCTTTGCCAAAGTAGTACTCGAAGGCGGCGTCCGCCTTATCCTGGGACAAAATTCCATCGGCCACCAATGCTTCCTTGCGCTGGGTAGCAATGGCCAGGATGGCCGCAGCTGCGTTATCCTGCTCAATTTTTTCGCCCGAATCCAAAATGATGCGCAACGAGGTGGCAGAATCACGCTGCACCTCATAGGCCACGGCCGGCGTGGCGCCACCGAGCAAGGTGGCAGACAGGAGCGTCGTAATACCGAGACGCAAAGAGCGGCGGCGCATCGTCAGTGGAGTTCCTCACAGGAAATAAGCAGGATGGACAGGTTCCTTATATTCTACTCATTCTTTCCTGAAAAGAAACCCGCCCCGCTCCCACTATCATGAACTGCTCCCCATTAGTTGGACTGAGAAATCAGTTGCCAACAACTAGTGGGGAGCATTTTCTTTGAGAGCACGT